>NZ_JAHLQZ010000162.1:0-9068 GCF_018919505.1 Citrobacter sp. S55_ASV_140 | reverse complement strand
AGGTATAAGCAAATGAAAATAATTCTTATTTGCGTAGGGTGCTAAGAATGTATCACCTTCAGGTAATAGTCCTGTGTATGGTTAAGGTGTATTATTTATGCAACTTAATTGGGAGGCACCATGTCCGGCAAACGTATTGCACGTGAAAAAATGACGATCCAGAGAATGATCTCGCTGTACGAGCGCCAGTGTCCGCAGGCCTCAGACGAGCCGGGGCATTACGATGCGTTGTTTGCCTATGCGCAAAAGCGTCTGGATAAGTGCGTATTTGGTGAGGAAAAACCGGCCTGCAAACAGTGCCCGGTACACTGTTATCAACCCGCCAAACGTGAAGAGATGAAGCAGATTATGCGCTGGGCTGGGCCAAGAATGCTCTGGCGTCATCCGATCCTGACCGTACGTCATCTGATTGATGACAAACGTCCCGTCCCGGAATTACCCGAGAAGTACCAGCGGAAGAAGTAATGTAGCAATTCTATGCCGGATGGCGGCTGCGCCTTATCCGGCCTACAAATATAAACGCACCAGTGGGTAGACCCGATAAGCAAAGCGCCATCGGGCGAACCGTTAAACCAGCGCATCCTTATCAATACCCAGGCGCTTCATGCGTGACAGCAACGTCGTGCGCTTCAGTCCCAGTCGTTGCGCCGCGCCTTTGGGGCCGGCAACGACGCCGTTAGTCTCTTTCAGCACGCGCATGATCAACTGGTATTCATCTTCGCCATCTTGTGCGACTTCGGTCGCCACTGGCGGCGTGGAAGGCGTCAAAGCGACAACATCCGGCAGAGACAGTTGCAGTACATTGCCCCTTGTGAGCAGCACCGCGCGTTCTACCACATTTTCCAGTTCACGCACGTTACCCGGCCATTCCATACTGCTCAGCGTACGCAGCGCTTCGGCGGGAATACTGTCGATATTGCGCCCCATTCGGCGGGCAATTTTAAAGGTGAAAGCTTTTACCAATAGCGGAATATCTTCCGGGCGTTCGCGCAGCGGCGGCAGATGGATCGGGAAGACGTTCAGCCGATAGTAGAGATCGTTGCGAAACTCGCGATCGGCGACCATCTTTTTCAGATCGCGGTTGGTGGCGGCGATCAAACGGACATCGGTCTGGATCAGCTTATTGCTGCCCAGACGCTCAAACTCCTGTTCCTGCAAAACGCGCAATAGCTTCGGCTGAAGCTCAAGCGGCATGTCGCCCACTTCATCAAGGAACAGTGAGCTTTTGTCCGCCAGTTCGAAACGCCCAATACGTTGCGTGCTGGCTCCGGTAAACGCACCGCGCTCATGACCAAACAGATCGCTTTCCAGCAATCCGGCAGGCATTGCCGCACAGTTCATTTTTACCATCCGGCGGGCGTTACGGCCGCTCAGGTTATGAATCGCTCTGGCGATCAGCTCTTTGCCTGTCCCGGTCTCGCCGAGAATCAATACGGTGCTGTCACTTTGCGCCACCATCTCGACCTGTTTGAGCACACTGTACATCGCTTCGCTGCGGCCAATGATTTCGCCGAACTCGCTGTCAACGTTGTTGAGCTGCTCTGTCAGCGCCAGGTTTTCATCGACCAGACGTTCTTTCAGACGGTGAATTTCCTGGTAGGCGAGGGCGTTATCCACGGCAATCGCCACACGCTCGGCAATCTGGCGTAGCAGTTTGAGATTGGCGGTGGTGAAGACTTTCTCTTCGCACTGCGCCAGCTTCAGTACGCCAAGCATGTTATTGCCGGACATCAACGGCAGCAGGCACAGCGTCTGTAATTGGTTGCCCCAGGTCTCGAACAGCATCCGTTCATAAGGAGCAAGGGCGTCGCGTTCGCTCAGGTTAATCAGCAGCATCTCTTTGCTTTTGAAGACCCGCTCAGAGAGTGTGCCTGCTTCGTCCACTTCGCTCTGTTCGTGCGCCGGATGATGCTCATCCAGATAGTGGGTGGAGTAGATGCTCAGCTTATTTTTGCGACTGCTGCGTAACACGATACTGATAGCATCGATGTCGAAATAATGGTGGATCTCTTTGGCGACTTCGCTGACCAGTTCATCTATGTCCAGTCGGGAAAGCACCGCATTGGTGATGGCGACCAGGATGCGAAAGTTGTCACGCTCACGGCACAGCAGATCGTAATCGACGTTATTGCTGACTCTGCTCTGAATTTGTTCAGCCACGACACCGACAATCTGGGTGAAGGTCTGGAGCCGATTGTACTCTTTTTCGCTCCATGGTCGGTCTTCGTTGCGGATGAATTCGCAACCGCCAAAGATGCGCCCATCCGCCGCCAGCGGCAGCAGACAGTAGTGACCAAATTCAGAATACAATCCGCCGGATGCCAGCTGCGGCCAGGTTTCCGTGAACTCATGATAGTTGCAGTGCAGCGCGTCGGGGCGCGACAGGATACGGCGTATCGGCCCATGCGCCAGCACCGTTTCGTCTTCATAATCGATAGGTTTACTATTTTCGCGCGTCGCAAAATAACGCGCACGTTGCGTTTGTGCCTGCCATAAGACAATAGCCGCGCAGTCGGCCAGTCCGGAATGCCTGGCCAGCTGTGAAAGCGCCTCGCTGAGAGACTGAAGATCGGGCTGCTGTAATAATGTACGAGTAATATCGAACAGGCCTTGCTGTCCGAGGTCACTCATCGGTGTATACGACATATTGCTTTTCCAGGGAAAGCACCGCAAAACGGTGCGAAAACGGTAAATGAATTATAGGTATAAGTCGTAAATTATTGCCGGATGGCTGACCGTAAACTCACTGGTCACGCAATCCGTAGGCCTGTTAAGCAAAGCCATCAGGCGATAATGCAGCGTTAATGCCGGATGTCGACGCCAATGCGTCTTATCCGGCTTACAGCATGCTGCCAACTGGCTGCTAGCATATACGAGGTAAAGGTTCAGCGTGTGGTAAATCGAGGGTTCGTTTCACGCCATACAGTCCGGCAAGACGTACACCTTTACGTTCAACTACTTCGCCAATCATTGCCGCGTCGCGTCCTAACGGATGCGCGCGCAGCGCGGCAAGCACGCTTTCAACTGCCTGACGCTCAACGGCAATCACCAGTTTGCCTTCGTTGGCAAAGTTGAGCGCATCGAGGCCCAGCAGCTCGCAAACGCCACGCACCGCAGGCTTCATGGGCAGGGCCGCTTCAGACAGCTCAATACCAAATCCACATGATGCGGCAAACTCATGCGTCACCGCATTCACGCCGCCACGGGTGGCGTCACGCAGCGCCTTCACGCCGGGTATATCACGTATCGTCTGGATAAGCGGCGTGAGCACCGCACAGTCGCTAACCAGTTCGCCATCAAGACCCAATTGCTCGCGCAGATTAAGAATGGTTGCACCATGGTCGCCGAGCGTACCGCTAACCAGCAATACATCGCCAGGGCCGAGAGTTTGTGCGCCCCAGTGAATGTTGGCGGGGATCGCCCCCATACCGGCGGTGTTGATGAACAACTTATCTGCGGCGCCACGCTGCACGACTTTGGTATCACCGGTCACGATGGCGATGCCCGCTTCGCGTGCGGTTGCCGCCATGCTGGTGACGACGGTTTTCAGCGTCTCCATCGGCAGACCTTCTTCAAGGATAAACCCGCAGGAGAGATAACGCGGAATCGCGCCGCTGACGGCGACATCGTTAGCCGTACCGCAGATAGCCAGCTTGCCGATATTACCGCCGGGGAAGAACAACGGATCGATAACATAGCTGTCGGTAGAGAACGCCAGACGATCGCCCTCTGCAACCAACTGCGCCAGTTCCAGACGCGCCTGATCTTCCTGTTCCGCCAGCCACGGATTAGCAAAAGCCTCCATAAACAGACTGTTGATCAACTGCTGCATAGCCTGACCGCCGCTACCGTGGGCGAGTTGTACGCTGTTCATGCTTCACACTCCTGCTGACGATACTGATACCAGGCGGCACATGCGCCTTCTGAGGAGACCATCAGTGCGCCAAAGGCGGTCTCCGGGTTACAGGTTTTACCAAATAACGGGCACTGATGCGGTTTACATCTGCCGGTCAACACCTCTCCGCAACGCGCGCGCGGATCGTCATATACCTGCTGTGGCGCTGGCTGAAAATGCGCTTCGGCATCAAAACGTTGATAGTCCGGCGTCAGGTGAACGCCAGACGATTCGATCACGCCCAGACCGCGCCATTCGCTGTCGCCGTTGACGCAAAATACCTCAGCGATGGCCTGTTGCGCCAAGGCGTTACCGGCATCCGGTACCACGCGGCGGTACTGGTTTTCGACCTGGCTTTGGTCGGCGATTTTCTGTTCAATCAGCATCACTACGCCTTGCAGCAGGTCGAGCGGCTCAAAGCCGGCGACCACTAACGGGCGATGGAAATCTGAGGCAATGAAATTATAGGCGTCGGTGCCAATCACCATGCTGACGTGCCCCGGTGCTAAAAAGGCATCGATGCCGTTGTCCGGCTGTTCCAGCAGGCTGCGCAGCGTGGGGATTAGCGTAATGTGCTGACAGAAAAAGTAAAAGTTCTGCACATCGCGTTGTTTGGCCTGCTGCAGGGTAATGGCGGTGGTTGGCATGGTGGTTTCAAAACCCAGACCAAAGAACACAACCTTACGCGTTGGGTTTTCCTGCGCCAGCTTCAGCGCATCCATCGGCGAATAGACGATGCGGATATCCGCGCCGCGCGCTTTGGCCTGTAGTAGTGAGCCTTGTTTTCCCGGCACGCGCATGGCGTCGCCAAAGGTGCAGAAAATCACTTCCGGATGGCTGGCGATTTCAACACAGCTGTCGATCCTGCCCATCGGCAGAACGCAAACCGGGCAGCCAGGACCGTGAATGAACTCCACGTTTTCGGGCAGCAGTTGGTCGAGTCCGAATTTGAAAATAGCGTGGGTATGGCCACCACAAACTTCCATGATGCGCAGCGGTCGTTCAGCGGTATAGGGGAGGAGAGCGGCACGTTCACGCAGGTGCTCTATCAACTGCATCACCTGTTCTGGTGCGCGGTATTCGTCAACAAAACGCATTTATTTTTCCTCGCCGTACAGCAACGCGCCGACATCCGGCTCAACGTCAAACATATTTTGCAGCGCGTCGAGCGTGTCGCGCGCTTCTGCTTCATTAATGATGCTCATCGCAAAGCCGACGTGGACCAGTACCCACTGACCCAGACGCGGCTGACCATTTTCATCACAGCTACCGACCAGCGTCAGGTCGACATCGCGCTGAATACCGCAAACGTCGACTTTGGCCTGGTTGCTATCAATGGTGCGGATTTGACCCGGAACACCTATGCACATCGTTGCGTCTCCAGCCAGGAGAGCCATTGGTCCATCCCTTCGCCGCTGGTGGCGGAAATCAGGATGATCTCAATGTCCGGGTTCACTTCCCGGGCGCTGGCGATGCACTTTTCAACATCAAAATTGAGGTACGGCAGCAGATCCACTTTATTGAGCAGCATCAGCGATGCGGCGGCAAACATATGCGGATATTTCAGCGGCTTATCTTCGCCTTCGGTGACGGACAGCACCGCCACTTTATGACGTTCGCCGAGGTCGAAGCTGGCCGGGCAGACCAGGTTACCGACGTTTTCAATAAACAGAATGCCGTTGTCATCAAGCGGCAAACGCGGCGCGGCGTCAGCAATCATTTGCGCGTCAAGGTGGCAACCTTTACCCGTGTTGACCTGGATGGCGGGGGTGCCGGTGGCGCGAATACGGGCGGCATCGTTGACCGTCTGTTGGTCGCCTTCAATCACGGCGCACGGAACGCTGTCTTTCAGCTTGATCAGCGTTTCGGTCAGTAGCGTCGTTTTACCTGAGCCCGGGCTTGAGACGAGGTTTAATACCAGATGCTGACGAGCGGCAAAACGGGCGCGGTTACGTTCGGCCAGACGGTTATTTTTGTCCAGCACGTCAATTTCGACTTCCAGCATACGGCGCTGGCTCATGCCTGGCGCATGGGTACCCGCCTCGCCATGACCGTAGTGCAGGTCGCCTTCTGCGGTCTGGCTCGGTGCGAAATTATAGGTTTTCACACCGGTAATATTCAGCGCCGGGCGAGCCGCCGGGGCAAATGGCGCGCTGCGAAACGCCGAGTGGGGATTATGCTCATCACCCTCTATATAAAGGTTGCCTTCAGCGCAACCACATGTCGTACACATCGCTCACTCCTGATCTCTTTCTTGTTACAGGCTTTTTGCCGGATGGCGACGCAAGCGTCTTCTCCGGCCTGGCAGGTGCCACCGGAATTAGTCTTCGGCGTCGCCTATTTCAATTCGTCGAATCTGTAGACCATCATCGGCCACAATTCTCAGCGTATCGCTGTTGCATTGCGGACACCGACGCACGCGTTGCGTCAGTAACGTGACGTATTGCTGACAAGATTCGCACCAACATTCTGCTTCTTGTTCTTCGAGGTGGAGTTTACAACCTTCTGCAAGGGTCCCACGGCATACCAGATCAAAACAAAAGGCGAGAGCGCTGGTTTCTACGCAAGAAAATGCGCCAATTTTGAGCCAGACCCCAGTTACTCGCTTGGCACCGTGTTGCGTGGCTTGTTGTTCAATCAATTCCAGTGCTCTTTGGCAGAGGGTTATTTCGTGCATACCGCCTCCTATGAAGTTGCCGTATTAAAAGCAATAAACATGCCAGGTTGAATTTTTTCATCCGTGACAATGACGACAATGACGAAATGACACGTCGTCACCCGTCTTTGATTTTTTATATAGTTGAAAATAAAGGAAATTAATTTTGGCATGAAATGTGCTTAAGGCTGTTCATCTCTGCTAAACGGGTAACCTGACATGACTATTTGGGAAATAAGCGAAAAAGCCGATTACATCGCTGAACGGCATCGTCGCCTACAGGACCAGTGGCGTATTTACTGCAACTCGCTGGTTCAGGGGATCACCCTGTCGAAAGCGCGTTTGCATCATGCGATGAGCTGCGCGCCGGACAAAGATCTGTGCTTTGTCCTTTTTGAACACTTCGTTATCTACGTCACGCTGGCGGATGGCTTCAACAGTCACACCATCGAGTATTACGTCGAAACGAAAGAGGGTGATGATAAACAACTGATTGCACAGGCACAGTTGACCATCGACGGTAAAGTTGATGAGCGTATCAGCAACCGCGATCGCGAGCAGGTGCTGGAGCACTATCTCGAAAAAATCGCCAGTGTCTACGACAGCCTGTACACCGCGGTTGAGAACAATATGCCGGTGAATTTAAGCCAGCTGGTTGCGGGACATAGCCCGGCGTAAGCCTCGGGTGCTGCCCACGTTTGTCATGACGCGGCGTTACTACTGCGTCACGACAGTTTAGGGAATGGGCATGTCGAAAAATGTCGAAATGACATTTGCCTGACATGTTTTCGTCAAAAATGACTATCACCTGAGGAATGCCTGGTGAATCGTTTTGTAATTGCTGACTCCACTCTTTGTATTGGCTGCCACACCTGTGAAGCCGCCTGCTCAGAGACACATCGCCAGCATGGCCTGCAGTCAATGCCGCGCCTGAAAGTGATGTTAAATGAAAAAGAATCCGCGCCGCAGCTTTGCCACCAGTGTGAAGATGCGCCTTGCGCTACCGTTTGTCCGGTTAATGCGATTAATCGCGTTGACGGCGCCGTACAGCTGAATGAAAGCCTGTGCGTAAGCTGCAAACTGTGCGGGATCGCCTGTCCGTTCGGCGCTATTGAGTTTTCCGGTAGCCGTCCGCTGCATATCCCGGCAAACGCCAATACATCAAAAGCGCCGCCGGCTCCGCCAGCTCCAGCTCGCGTAAGCACGCTGCTGGACTGGGTCCCGGGCATTCGTGCCATCGCGGTGAAATGCGATCTGTGTAGTTTTGACGAGCAAGGTCCGGCCTGTGTACGCATGTGTCCGACCAAAGCCCTGCATCTGGTGAGCAACATGGATATCGCCCGCGCCAGCAAACGTAAGCGTGAGCTGACTTTCAATACCGACTTCGGCGATCTCACCTTGTTTCAGCAGGCTCAAAGTGGAGATGCAAAATGAGCGCAATTTCACTGATTAACAGCGGCGTGGCCTGGTTTACAGCGGCTGCGGTTCTGGCATTTCTGTTTTCATTTCATAAACCGCTGAGCGGCTGGATTGCAGGGGTTGGCGGCGCGGTTGGCAGTTTGTGTACGGCTGGCGCGGGTTTTATGGTGCTGACCAACGCGCTGGCGGTAAGCGGTGTGATGCCGTTTATTGGTCACAGCCTGCAAATTACCCCGTTGAACGCTATCTGGCTGATTACTCTGGGCCTGTGCGGTCTGTTTGTCAGCCTGTACAACATTGACTGGCATCGCCATCCACAGGTGAAAGCCAACGGCCTGCTGGTGAATCTGCTGATGGCCGCAGCGGTATGTGCGGTGGTTGCCAGCAACCTCGGTACGCTGGTGGTGATGGCGGAAATCATGGCGCTGTGCGCGGTGTTCCTGACCGGTTGCAGTAAAGAGGGCAAACTGTGGTTTGCGCTGGGGCGCATCGGCACGCTGCTGTTGGCGATTGCCTGCTACCTGGTGTGGCAGCGCTACGGTACGCTGGAGCTGCGCCTGCTTGACCTGCGCACCCAGGAGCTGCCGCTTGGGTCTGACATCTGGCTGCTGGGCGTGGCGGGTTTTGGCCTGCTGGCCGGGATTATCCCACTGCACGGTTGGGTGCCGCAGGCACACGCCAACGCCAGCGCGCCGGCTGCGGCACTGTTTTCTACCGTGGTCATGAAGGTCGGTCTGCTGGGTATTCTCTCCCTGTCGCTGCTGGGCGGTAACGCGCCGCTGTGGTGGGGCATTACGCTGTTGGTGCTGGGTATGATCACCGCATTTGTCGGCGGTCTGTATGCGCTAATGGAACATAACATCCAGCGTTTGCTGGCGTACCACACGCTGGAAAACATCGGCATTATTCTGCTGGGGCTGGGCGCTGGCGTAACCGGGATTTCACTGAATCAACCGGCGCTGATTGCGTTGGGTTTGACCGGGGGTCTGTATCATCTGGTCAACCACAGCCTGTTCAAAAGCGTTCTGTTCCTCGGCGCTGGCAGCATCTGGTTCCGTACCGGTCATCGTGATATCGAGAAGTTGGGCGGTATCGGTA
>NZ_JAHLQZ010000161.1:0-9124 GCF_018919505.1 Citrobacter sp. S55_ASV_140 | reverse complement strand
TTTTTTAACTGTCCTTTAGGTCCGACCAGCGTGACGGTCTGCTCTGCAGCGTATTGTCCGGGCTGCAATAGCCCTTTTTTCTTGCTGATAGGCTGATTGGGAAACAAACGGACGTAATCTTCAGTACAAAGATGAACATGACGATTAGAGATCCCCAGCGGAATAGGGCGCTCGCGCATTTCATCCAGAACTTTGGTGACCGTTGACTTGAGTTGCTGTTTATCCATCACGCTTTACCTCGTTTGCCAGAGTGCAGACAAAGAGATCGAGGCTCACCTTTCTGGCGGGTACAGGCTGGGTCAAGGCACAGATTGCAGCTAATCAACTCCGCATTTTGCGGCGCTTCGGACGCTGTACTGTCCGCCAACATCTCTTCTTGCGGCTCGACCTGGATGGGGGCGGGTGTTGGCTCGGGTTCCGGTGTAACGCTATGTGACAGGATTCCGTCCCCTGGTCTGGAAATGACTTTGTGAGCCACCTGCCCATCGCGTTGGTCCGCGAAACTGACACCGGTAGAAATGGCCGCCTGCACGGAGGCCACATCCCCGATTATCTTGATCACCGTCCAGCCTGAACCGTTGGTTTTTTCGAGGCCCACCAGCGTGATGGAGGCGGCTTTCGCCATGACGTCCGCGCAACTGATGGCTAATGCCAGACCACTAACTTCGAGTAATCCCAGTGATTGCTTCACGCTGTGCTCCTTGGTTGCAACGACTTATGCGGATTTAGGTAAAATGGCTTCAACGTCGCTGTGCGGACGCGGGATAACGTGGCAGGATTTCACCTCGCCAACGGCGCTTGCAGCTGCGCTTCCTGCATCTACTGCGGCTTTCACCGCACCGACATCACCACGGACCATAACGGTGATCAGGCCTGAGCCGATTTTTTCGTAACCGACCAACTGCACGTTTGCGGATTTCACCATGGCATCAGCGGCTTCAATAGCGCCGACAAGCCCTTTTGTTTCAACCAGTCCCAGTGCGTTATTCATACTGCTTGTCTCCTGTGGGTTATGAGTGGCATTCCCGGAATGGAATGCCTTTAACCAGCCGCGCAGCGTTATTACCGATGCTGCGACGAGCGTGGTTATCTTGTTGATACATCAGCGTAAAAAGCGGCGCTGACGCGGGTAGATTTTTGTAGTGCACGACCAGTTTTTCGCGACTGCAGCCAATGCCAACCAGCAGCGGCGACTGGCATGCCGCGAGCCATGCGTTGTGGATAACGTCGGCTGAATGGTTCTCCTGAATCACAAACGGGATCCCTTCTTCTTCAATACCCAGCAGCACGTCGTTCCAGGTGTCAGCACAGTCACCGGTGGTGAAGATAACGATAGCGGGCGTGTTGAGATTACTTTCCATGAGCGAACGCCTTGTGCCAGGAGAGAATCAGCCCGGTCGCGACCGCATTGCGCGGACCCTCGGTGCCACGAATGTTGCCGCGCCCGGCAACCAGGCGATAATGCGCCAGCGCATCGGTGACCAGTTGCGGTACTTCGAAGTCCAGGGACGAGCCGCCAACCAGCACCACAAAGGGAATATCCCGAATGTTCCCGGTCGGACTCACCTGACGTAACGCTCTGAGCGCGTTGGTGACAAAAACGCGCTCCTTGGCGCTGCGGCGAATGGCCCGTACTTTCTCCAGCGCCAGTTCGCCTGGCAGGGGCACCAGCTCATCAGGTTTTACTACGCACACGCGGGCAAAAACCGTTGGTGGAAGAGGCTCAGGGAAGAACTGAACGCTGCCATCTTCGTGGCGAAGATGGAACAAGCTCTCAACTTTCGCCAGCGGGTACTTTTTGATCTCTTCGGCCAGATAACGGTCATCCAGCCCCAGTTCACGGGCAATAATCATCGTGACCATATCGCCCGCACCCGCCAGGTGTGTGGCAATAATTTCGCCTTTCGGGTTGATGATGGAGGCGTCGGTCGATCCCGCACCGAGATCCAGAATAGCCAGTGGTCGCGTCGTACCCGGAGTGGTTAAGGCCCCGAGAATGGCCGCTTCGGCTTCAGCCCCGCCAACCTGGACATCAATGTTGAGCTTTTGCGTGATCTCCTGGGCAATCATTGCCATTTGCAGGCGATCTGATTTCACCATTGAGGCAATACCGACAGCCTGTTCCAGCGAAAACTCACCGGCAAGTCCACCGGTCACGCTGACGGGAACCGAGGTATCAACCGCCAGTAGATCCTGAATAAAGATTTCCTGACTGGGTTTGTTAGTTAATTCAGCCATTGTCTGGCGTACATGTTCCAGCATGCCGCCAATATTGGTCCCCGCTTCGCCGGTAACGTTATCCAGTTTCGGGCACTCGCCAACGGCTTTCATAATCGCGTCAGCGCCTGCTGCAACGTCGACGCGTACGGTACGCCCTTGTGACTGTAGCTCCAGATTCCCGGCGGGAATGGCTCGTGCTTTCACATCGCCTGACGGCGTTTTCACCACCACGGCAGAGCGGTTGCCGATCAGCGCGCGCGCCATCGGGACAATGTTTTTAGTCTCGTCGGCATTGAGACCAAAGACAGTTGCAATCCCGTAGGGGTTAGAAAGCGTTTCAATGACCTTTCCGGGAACCGCGACCTCAATAGCAGCTAACATACCCAATGGGATACGGTCGATATGAAGCACTTCATCCACGATGGGCAGGGGGTGAGTCAGACGATTGCTGACCAACACGCCATCGTCTTGCTGCAAAATTACGCCAGTTAACTGGTATCCGGCGCGTACCGAGGCATTAATCATCGTGGCGACATCGGCGAAATCAAATGCTGATGACACCACCAGAATATAAGGTGTATCCGCCGGACGGCTGAGCAGCTCTTCCGGCGTAATAGTAATGCCAACACCCAGCCCGACACCGCCCGGCGTTTTAGGGTTATGGCCGATCATGGTGGATTCAGTGATGATGGTTTCGGTGATTGTTTCCATCGCCACGTCGCCAATGACCGGAGTGGCTTCGTTAATACGGATGAGCGAAATATCGCTGACATTGATGCCGGCGTTTTTTGCTGCCAGCGTAAGTGCCTCCTGAATGCCAAACACATTACGCAATGTGCCTTTTATCCCGGTGGTTTCTGCCAGGGCGCTGTTGGTAATACACAGCGCGCCAGACTCATCCAGGGTAGCCAGAGCGACTTCCGTTGATGAGTTACCTATGTCAATGCCAGCTATATATCGCATGATCCTGTCCCTGAGTTAGTCGTCGCCTTTGAGTTTTTTACGCTCAACATACAGCGCTGCCGCTTCACGAACGAAAGCCGCACAGATCTTTGCCTGATAACGATTTTCGAGATCGTCAGCGATAGCCATCAGCTCATCTTTAGTCGAGCGATACGGGCGTAGCGCGTTGTAGATCTCCAGGATGCGATCGTCAGGTACAGCGGTTAGCTCTGCGGCGCGCTCAAAGTTCATCGCCAGCCTGTCACGCCCGGCATCTTTGGCGATTTCCGCCTGCAGGCGCAGCGTTTCAGGCGTGATGCGCATGTCCTGTGCCGTCACCTTGTTGCTCAGAACATTTTCGAGCGTGAAGTCATCCAGGGTTTTGTTGGTCGCGGTTTTTACCCACTCAGGATGTTTATTCGCAAGAGGGTAATCCGTGACTTTCGCGGTATGTGCTGATGAACTTGCCGCAACCGGAGTAGCGGACTCGCCTTGCAGGCTGTTCATCCGGCTCAGCACATCCCGAACCATCGATTCAATTGCGTCGGTATTCATGGAGTTATCCTTTATCAAAGCGCCACGCGCAGTTCCTGCGGGTTTTTGCCCGTCACGACATATTTGGTCTCTTTAATGTGCAGAATGGCCGATTTCGCCTGGTACTTAGGTCGAGCCATCTGGTCATTCAGAGTAGGGACCGGTTGCGGAGATTCACGCTTGGCATAACGCGCGGCGTTTTTACCGATCTGACGATAGGTTTCCAGCGTCAGAAGCGGCGCCTGAGGGAACAGTTCCAGATTAGAAAGCGGCGGTAACCCCTGCTGGTGGATAACCGTGGTGCCTTTTGACTGGATGCCGATAGAGATCCCGGAACCGCTCAGACGGTTGCCTTCCACGGCGACAAACGCGACATCAGAGGATTTAAAGCAGCGGATAACGCGTGCTTTAATGCCTTCCTCTTCAATCCCGGCAATCACTTCGCGCAAGATATTCTTATGCGGGATCCCGACGATATTGACGGTTTGTGAGAGCCCGAACGCTGGACCTACGGCAATAATCACTTCGTCTTGCTGCTGACCTTGTTTAGCTTCGCCAATCTCGGTCAGAAAACTGTCGCTCTGTACCGCTGCGGCCTGCGGCGCGCTTGCCGCTGTCGATGCGTGGAATGAGACGGGTTTGTCGCTGGTCTGCATTTCAGACAGCACGTCTTCAATTATCTGGCGCAGCAGCTTTTCATTAATTTCCATTTTTCACCCCTTAGCCAAGTTCGTTGGGATCAAGTGCGCCAGGGATGTTTTTGATCTCTTCCCAGCGTTCGCCTTGCAGGCGATAACCTGTTGCCGGACCGGCATAGTCATTGACGTCATTTACTGCGGATAGCACCTGTCCGTCGCCAACGATAATGGCGGAGGTATGCAGATAATCCCCGGTTAACTTGGCTTTCTGGATGTTGAGCATGTCCTGCGCAACATCGGTAAACCCGCCCTGAGCAAGCGCTTTTACCACTTCAAGACCGTTGCGATTTTTACTGATGATCTCTTGTGCAAATTTGATGTCTTCAACGATGTTGCGCTCTGGCATATCTTTCGATCCGTGAGCGTAAGTCGCAGCTTCCACTTCTTCATCAGTGATTGGCGGTAATCCCATCCCGGCAAACACAGCCTGCAGCGCGCGGGCCGCTTTGTTACGGATGGCGATAACATCTTCTTCTCGAACCGGACGCAGGCCGCCGTCCACTTTCAGGTCGCGCTGGATAACGTTGTAGTCGTCAAAGTCTTCAGCATCTTCGTTGGAACCGGCGAACATGTTGTCGTAGTTCGGTACCGCGGAATAACCGGAAGAGATGAAGTCAGTACCTGGCAGGAACTGCATCAGCAGACGCGCGGTACGACGCATATCCGAGTGGGTAAAGGTCTGATCGTTGCTGGAGGCGCATTCCAGATCCAGAGAAGAACAGATCAGGTTTTCGGCCAGAACCGCACGAATACCGGACGGCACGGCAGAAGGTACGCCGATGCAGCTTACTGAGCCGTTTTGCAAACCCTGCACGCCAGCGGCTTTGGTGATGTAAATGCAGCGGGCTTCCAGATAAAGCATCGATTTACCTTCGGCATAACCCATCTGTACTTCAGAGCCAGAGCCGGAAGTAAAGCGCATTTTCAGGCCGCGAGAGGCGTAGGAAGAGGCGAGGAAGCCTTTCGACCATGGTGTGTCGTCGCCGTCGGTAAAGACGGGTTCTGTACCATAGACGGAGATAGTTTCCGCGTAGCATGTGTGGCCCAGCATGCCGAGCTTAAGTTCGGTTGCTTCTTCCAGAGAGCACTGAGTTAACACGCCAGGGCGTCCAACCTGTGAACCGACTAACAAGGCAATGGCGTTAAATGGCGCGTAGCGTGCGACGGCAACGGTCGTTTCCTGTTCGTCAAATCCGCGCCATGCGCCTTCTGCGGCGTCAGCGGCAATCTGTACCGGGTTATCTTTGACGTTAGTGACGTGCGCCTGTTGAGACGGAGTTCGACGAGCACGCATTTTCTGCATGGCCATCATCATCTCGACGACGTTCATATGGGACACCACTTCGACAATTTTTGCTGGTGTCATGGCGGTGGTCAGCGGCACGATGTCTTTGCGTTTCACGTTAGGGTCGCAAAGCATATTGGCCAGTTTAACCGAGTCCATTGCCATGACTTCTTCAGCGCGCGCCAGGTTAATGCCGTAGCGGGCAATGAAATGGTCAATTAAGTCAAATTCACTGGCGGATTTGCCGTCCAGTTCAGTCACAGTACCGTTGACGATTTTAATCGATGGTTTAGGGTCGTTCGGGCTTTCCATCGCAATGAAGCCTTCTTCGATCCACTCCTTAACGAAACCATCCTGATTCACAGGGCGTTTCGCCAGTGCTTCAAATCTTTTCGATCTCATGAATCAGCCTCACTGATATCAGATATAGGACGGACGATCGTTTTTCGGCTCTGAGCCGAGGGTCCCGAGTACGGTTTTACCGATTTCACGGGCGGAGATAACAGCCTGACGAACTGCGCCGGAATCACCAGAGATGACCAGAATGGCTTCGTTGCTGAAGCTGGTGCCATGGGCCGGGGAGCTGTAGGCTACAACTTCTACATTGGCGGATTTCAGCGCAGTATCAGCCATCAGGACACCCACGGAGGCTGGCGCGCCGACAATCACGCCACAGGCACGGCCAATCGGCGCGCCAAAGGCTTTTTCCAGCGCGTAGCTGGCGCGGGCGGTGTATTGCATCTCGATGTGACCGGCTTCGTTGGCATAAACATCGCCAAAGGTGCGATCCAGCTCTTTCAGCGCAACCTCAATTCCGCGTTTCACGTCGGAAACATCGTTGCCGCCGAGGATAATCAGCGAGCCGTGGCCCGCGCCGCCTTTGGTATCTCGTGGTAATTCAATACTGACGACTTCCGTATTTGTTGCTTTTACCGCTTCATCGGCGGCCATAATGTGCGGACCCGCGCCAGTACGGGCGCCAAGGATGCCAATGGAGCGATAACGTTTTTCAAGTTTCATCGCGTCCAGTAAGGCGCTGTCTACGTTGGCGATTACCAGACCGACGGTGTCGCCAATCGCGGTACCGACAAACTCCGTTAAACTGCAGCTTTTCTCTGCCATAGCCGTTTCTCGTGTTGGGTGATTATTTTCAGGGATAGCCTGCTGTTCTGGGGTTGCCACGCGAGCAATCACCTGCGCCATGATCTGTTCAACCAGCTCATTGCTGCTCATTAGCTAATTCCCTTCGGTAAGATTTTTTCTACATCGGTATGAGGGCGCGGGATAACGTGTACGGCTTTCACTTCTCCCACATTACGGGCTGCGGCGGCGCCGGCATCTGTTGCTGCTTTGACTGCGCCGACATCGCCGCGGACAATAACGGTTACCAGCCCCGAACCAATTTTTTCGTAGCCGACCAGCATTACATTGGCTGACTTCACCATTGCATCTGCGGCCTCTATGGCTGCAGTTAAGCCTTTGGTTTCTACCATTCCTAACGCTTCTTGTTGCATAAAGACCTCGCCTGGGTTGTCCCGATATTCATGACTATAAAAAGAAGCGAGGAAAAAGAATGGCTGAGTTGAAAATATGAATGAAAAAATAGTGAGGTTATGGTGATATAAAATTGCTGTGTTTTATTTTATCCTTTTGTTTTTAATGGTTATTCTTTGCTTTCATGATATGAATATTTGGTTATGTTAATTCCATATTTACACTTTTGTTAGTGACATTAAAAATAGCATTTGCTATGCGGAAAAATGAAAATGTGATGATTGTCTGAAAACATAATTCTGCCAATAGCAATATTTTATCGTTTCACAAATGTACCACTAATAGTGGATTTCCCTGTGTTCTCACCTGTTTTAATAAAAGTGATAGCAAGAATTTGCTATCTCAGCACGATTTTGAGGGGCATGCCGCCTTCAGATTGCCAACATTTTGCCGATACGGCTTTTTATAGTAAGCCTTGAAGTATTCTACGTACCAGCAAGGAGTCCGCTGGTAAAGACACGAACTCTGCTTAGAAGGTGTCACAATGAACGATTCACTAAAAGCGCAATGCATTGCTGAGTTTTTGGGTACCGGGCTGTTTTTGTTTTTTGGCATCGGATGCCTGAGCGCACTTAAAGTCGCGGGCGCCAGTTTGGGATTATGGGAGATCTGCATCATATGGGGGTTGGGGATCTCGCTTGCCGTTTACCTGACAGCGGGGATTTCTGGCGCGCATCTCAATCCCGCAATCACCATCGCCCTGTGGTTATTTGCCTGTTTTCCGGGGCGCAAAGTTGTGCCATACACCGTAGCGCAGGTTGCGGGTGCCTTTGGCGGCGCGTTGCTAGCCTATCTGCTGTACGGAAGTCTATTTACCGAATATGAGTCTGCCCATCAAATGGTACGCGGCAGCCTTGAAAGCCTGCAATTGGCCAGTATTTTTAGTACTTATCCAGCGGCGGCGCTCAGCGTCTGGCAGGCTGCGCTGGTTGAAGTAGTGATCACTTCCATTCTGATGGGCATGATCATGGCACTTACCGATGACGGTAATGGCGTCCCCAGAGGGCCATTGGCGCCTTTATTGATTGGCATTCTGGTGGCTGTTCTCGGTGCATCTACCGGGCCGCTCACCGGATTTGCGATGAACCCGGCACGTGATTTCGGTCCAAAATTATTTGCATGGATGGCCGGGTGGGGAGATGTGGCGATGACCGGCGGGCGTGATATCCCTTATTTCATCGTACCGATTGTGGCCCCCATCATCGGTGCGTGCGCAGGCGCAGCAATTTATCGTTATTTTATTGGCAAAAATTTACCGTGTAATACGTGTAAACTGGAGGAAAATGAGAGCTAGCTTCACGGAAGATGTTTATTTTTAAAGCGTAAAAACTGTTTTCGTGATCCGGTTTCCTGAACCGCTGAAAAAGTCTCCCCACAATGGGAGACTTTTGTTATGTTCGATGATGACTTTCATCAGCGCCCAGGAAAGCGAGATGAAACTGGATGTGTAAATAGTATGTTTTATTTATAACAATAAATTAACTGAGAGGTTTTATCATGATTTCTGCGAGTGCCCTGAACTCAGAACTCATTAATAAAATCGCACAGGATTTTGCGCAGGCCACCAGTCTGGCTGTTGTGGTTGTCAATATTCACGGTGATGAAATTTCTGAGCTTTTTAATTTCACCCCTTTTTGTCAGTTGATGCGCCAGCATCCTCAGCACAGTACCCGTTGTCGTATGAGCGATCGCTGTGGCGGGCTGGAAGCTTCAAAATCCGATCAACCCTGCATCTATCGCTGCCACGCGGGGCTTACCGACTTCTCAATTCCGCTGGTAATTGCGGGTCACCTGGTTGGGTTCGTATTGTGTGGTCAGGTGCGTTTAAGTAACGATGTCGGCCTGGTGGATATCCTGAACGTCGATGACCGCTGGCAAGCCGATCCCGAAC
>NZ_JAHLQZ010000160.1:0-9259 GCF_018919505.1 Citrobacter sp. S55_ASV_140 | reverse complement strand
GGCGACATGTTAAAAACTGTCGTGCCCTATACCAGCGAAATTTACGGCCGCGCCATTGTCATGCCGAACCTGGCACCGCCCGTCACCACAGTTGATGCAGCTATCGCTTATCGCCAACGCATTCTTGATGCGGTACCTGCCGGACACGACTTCACGCCCTTAATGACCTGCTATTTAACGGATACATTGGATCCCAATGAGCTGGAGCGAGGTTTCAACGAAGGTGTGTTTACCGCCGCGAAACTCTACCCGGCGAATGCCACCACCAACTCAACGCATGGCGTAACCTCTATTGAGGCCATCATGCCTGTGCTGGAACGGATGGAAAAATTGGGTATGCCGCTATTGGTGCATGGTGAAGTGACACATGCGGATATCGATATTTTCGATCGCGAAGCACGCTTTATTGAGACGGTGATGGAACCGCTGCGTCAGCGGTTGACTGCGCTGAAAGTCGTATTTGAACATATCACCACTAAAGATGCTGCCGAATATGTGCGGGATGGTAACGAGCTTCTCGCCGCCACCATTACGCCACAACATTTGATGTTTAACCGCAACCACATGCTGGTCGGCGGCATTCGTCCGCACCTGTATTGTCTGCCAATCCTTAAACGTAACGTCCACCAACAGGCGCTACGTGAGCTGGTCGCCAGCGGATTTAACCGTGCATTCCTTGGTACCGACTCAGCGCCGCATGCCCGTCATCGCAAAGAATCCAGTTGCGGCTGTGCCGGGTGTTTTAACGCCCCGACCGCGCTGGGCAGCTATGCCACCGTATTTGAAGAGATGAATGCGCTGAGCCATTTTGAAGCCTTCTGCTCACTCAATGGTCCGCAATTCTATGGTCTGCCGGTGAATGAGACTTTTATTGAGCTTGAACGCGTGGAGCACCATGTCCCGGAGAGCATTACGCTGACAGATGACACGCTGGTGCCTTTCCTGGGTGGCGAAACGGTACGCTGGTCAGTAAAAAGCTAAAAAAAGTGTAGCCAACCGATCTGAATAACTGTATAAATAAACAGTATATTCAACAGGGGGCTATTATGCGTATTGAAGTCACTATTGCCAAAACTTCACCTTTGCCTGCCGGTGCGATTGACGCATTGGCAGGTGAACTCTCCCGCCGTATTCATCATCATTTTCCGGATAACGAGGGTAACGTTACCGTCCGTTATGCCGGAGCTAACAATCTGTCGGTAATTGGCGCGACCAAAGAGGACAAAGAACGCATCAGCGAGATCTTGCAGGAGACCTGGGAAAGCGCGGATGAATGGTTTATCAATGAATAAATAATGATATGCAGTGATGTTTGTTTGCCGGGTCGCCCCGGCTTTTTTTACACGCAGTTTTAAAAAAAATGCAGACTCCCCCTGGTGGCCATTTAATTTAATATTAATTTCCTGGTTATCTTTTAACCAGAACGACAAAATAATTGTGCAACTTGCTAAAAAAAAATGAATGACATGTTGCTTTATTAGTCAGATAACGCTGAAAACTATAAATTTATGCGCTGCCCTCTTTAAATTTTCAATGAATACCCTTATTTATTGATATACTGAAGTTGCTTCAGAAAAAAAATGCATTGAACCTCGAAAACCGTTGTCTAGTAACACGAATTAGGGGGCATGATGGAAAAGAATAATGAAGTCATTCAGACTCATCCGCTTGTAGGATGGGACATCAGCACCGTTGATAGCTACGACGCGCTGATGCTGCGTTTGCACTACCAGACCCCGAATCGACCGGACCCGGATGGGACTGAAGTTGGTCAAACGCTCTGGTTAACCACTGATGTTGCCAGGCAATTTATTTCGATATTAGAAGCAGGAATCGCCAAAATTGAATCCGGCGATTACCAGGTAAATGAGTATCAGCGCCATTAAATCTGATACATCCAACCATCAAAAGGCACCTTAACGGTGCCTTTCTTATTTCCCGGTTGAATATTCCAGGTCAGTTATTTACCCTGCTACTATCGCGATTGCAGAGAGAAGCGGATGAAATACGACTTAATCATTATTGGCAGCGGTTCCGTGGGTGCCGCAGCCGGATACTATGCCACTCGCGCCGGTCTGAACGTTCTGATGATCGATGCGCATATGCCACCACATCAACAGGGCAGCCACCACGGCGACACACGATTAATTCGTCATGCTTATGGCGAAGGTGAGAAATACGTTCCGCTGGTGCTGCGCGCGCAGACATTGTGGGATGAACTTTCCACTCAAAATGAAGAACCGATTTTTGTACGCACCGGGGTTATCAATCTGGGCCCGGCAGATTCAACTTTCTTAGCTACCGCAGCGCAAAGCGCGAAACAGTGGCAACTCAACGTCGAACATCTTGATGCCGCCGCCATCATGGCTCGCTGGCCCGAGATTCGCGTACCTGAAAATTATATTGGTCTGTTTGAAGCTGAGTCGGGCTTTTTGCGTAGTGAGTTAGCGATTAAAACCTGGATTCGTCTGGCTGATGAAGCTGGCTGCGCACAGCTGTTTAAATGCCCGGTCACGGCTATTCATCATAGTGAAGATGGCGTCACAGTAGAAACCGCCGACGGTGACTACCACGCCAAAAAAGCCCTGGTCAGCGCCGGGACATGGGTACAGGCATTAGTACCGGAACTGCCGATACAGCCAGTGCGCAAAGTGTTCGCATGGTATCAAGCCGATGGCCGCTATAGCGTTAAAAATAACTTCCCGGCCTTTACCGGCGAGTTGCCAAATGGCGATCAGTACTACGGTTTTCCGGCAGAAAACGACGAACTAAAAATTGGTAAGCACAACGGCGGACAGGTAATTCACGCAGCCGAAGAGCGCAAGCCGTTTGCCGCTGTGGCCAGCGATGGCTCCGAAGCTTTCCCATTCCTGCGTACAGTTCTGCCAGGCATTGGCTGTTGTCTGCACGGTGCATCCTGCACTTACGATAATTCGCCGGATGAAGACTTTATCATTGATACGCTACCTGAACATGACAATACCCTGATCATCACCGGACTGAGCGGACATGGCTTTAAGTTTGCCTCCGTACTGGGGGAAATAGCCGCGGACTTTGCGCAGGACAAACCGCCAGCCTTTGACCTGACGCCATTCAGGCTGAGTCGCTTTACGCGATAATGATTAATGGCCTCGTGGTGAGGCCATTTTTAATGACAGGAATAACATCGATGCGGCGCATCTTTCACTATCTGGTTAATAATATTCGTGAGCATCTTATGCTCTACATTATTTTATGGTCGCTGCTGGCAATTATGGATGTGATATATATTATGTTTTTCTGACCAGATTGCACTGACACTAATTGACAAAAACTGATATTTACTTAAATTTCATTGCAATAAACTGAATAAGAAAACCCTATCAACACCGTGTAATAATGCCCACCTTTTGCCCATTCTCTCTAATACCTTGATGATGGCATCAATATTCAATCAATTTTATTGAACATGAAAATAAATATCATCATCATTGTTATTTATTAGTTGCATTAATGTCTTTTACGCGCCATTTTCATTTACTCCTGAAATATCTAACGGTGTACTTATGCAATTCACTAATAGTCCACAGCGCTATGGCGTGGTGTCTGTCGCATTGCACTGGCTGATGGCGATTGCTGTATATGGCATGTTTGCGTTGGGTTTATGGATGGTCACGCTCAGTTATTACGATGGCTGGTATCACCAGGCCCCTGAACTGCATAAAAGCATCGGGATCCTGCTCATGATGGGACTGGTCATTCGCGCTGTCTGGCGGTTGTTCTCCCCTCCCCCAGCTGCGCTGACAAGCTATTCCCGCTTAACCCGCATCGCAGCGGCAATGGGTCACCTTGCGCTCTACGCCCTGCTCTTTTCGATTGTTATCAGCGGTTATCTGATCTCGACCGCAGATGGCAAAGCGATAAGCGTATTTGGTTGGTTTGATATTCCCGCCACCCTTGCCAACGCGGGCGCTCAGGCCGACCTTGCCGGCAGCCTGCACCTGTGGCTGGCATGGACCGTGGTGGTTTTATCGCTTCTTCATGGGCTTATGGCCCTGAAACATCACTTTATCGATAACGACGATACCCTGAATCGCATGTTGGGAAAATCGTCATCTGACTATGGAGCTTAAAATGAAAAAAAACCTGCTGGGATTGACACTCGCCTCTCTGTTATTCACGACCGGATCGGCTATGGCGGCAGATTACAAAATTGACAAAGAGGGACAGCATGCCTTTGTTAATTTCCGTATTCAGCATCTGGGTTACAGCTGGCTGTACGGCACCTTTAAAGATTTCGACGGTACGTTCACCTTTGATGAAAAAAATCCCGCAGCCGATAAGGTTAACGTCACCATCAACACCAACAGTGTTGACACCAACCACGCAGAACGCGACAAGCACCTGCGTAGCGCGGATTTCCTTAACGTGGCCAAATTCCCGCAGGCGACCTTTAGCTCCACCAGCGTGAAAAAAGAGGGGAACGACCTCGATATCACCGGTAACCTGACCCTGAATGGCGTCACCAAACCAGTGACGCTGGACGCGAAGTTGATCGGTCAGGGTGGCGATCCATGGGGTGGTACGCGCGCCGGTTTTGAAGCGCAAGGTAAGATTAAACTCAAAGACTTCAATATCACCACCGATCTCGGCCCTGCTTCACAGGAAGTCGATTTAATTATCTCAGTGGAAGGTGTGCAGCAGAAGTAACGCATAAATGTTGCCGGATGAGGCGATAGCCATCATCCGGCAACATTTTTATTGCGCGGGATCCGGAATACCCAGTTTGGTATTCAGACGACCGCGGGATTTATTAAAGATTTTGTTGCCATTTTCACGCCCGGCGCGACGACGTCGTTGCTCTTCTTCCGGCAACTCACTCTCTTCGCAACACAGCTCACTACAGCAGCCTTTATACTTCTGCGCGCAAGCCGGGCACTGAATAAACAGCAGATGGCAGCCATCATTTTTACAATTAGTGTGGCTGTCGCATGCGGTTCCGCACTGATGACAATGCGCGATAACATCTTCAGAGATCCTTTCGCCCATACGCTCATCAAAAACGAAATTTTTGCCGATGAAACGTACCGGAAGCCCCTGTTCACGCGCCTTGCGGGCATATTCAATAATCCCCCCCTCAATGTGCCAGACTTTGCTAAATCCGTTATGTTTCATCCAGGCGCTGGCCTTCTCACAGCGGATCCCGCCCGTGCAGTACATAACTATTTTTTTATCTTTATGCACCTGCATCATTTCAACCGCTTTCGGCAACTGGTCACGGAATGTGTCTGCCGGGATCTCAAGCGCGTTCTCGAAATGCCCCACCTCATATTCATAGTGGTTGCGCATATCAATGAATACCGCCTCAGGATCGTCCAACATGGCGTTCACTTCTGCCGCTTTCAGGTAATCACCCACGTCGCTGGCGTTAAAGTCAGGATCATCAATACCATCCGCCACAATACGTTCGCGAACTTTCATGCGTAGCACCCAGAATGATTTCCCGTCATCGTCCAGGGCGATATTAAGACGTAATCCATCCAGTGCGGGATTGAACGCATACAGCTGTTGGCGGAATGCATCCACGTTGCTTTGCGGCACGCTGATTTGCGCGTTAATGCCTTCATGGGCAAGATATACACGCCCGAACACATTCAGCGCAGTGAACAGTTGGTACAACGCATCACGCGTATGTTGCGGGTCATCGATGGTGAAATATTTATAAAACGAGATCGTCGTGCGCGGCTCAGTCTCGGCCAGCATTTTGGCTTTGAGCGCGTCGTTCGAAATGCGGTTGTGTAACACTGGCATGGTGTACGTATCCTGCAAATAGGGAGTAAATGAAAATCGGCGGCATCATAAAGCAAACATCGCCAATTTACATCCATACATTTTACGCTACATTTCTTACTTCACGATAAAAACGCAACAACAATTGCCGATTTAATCACCGTTCTCCCGTCACAAATTTTTGATACGCGCGAAAAAATGCGACAATACAGGGAATTGGTCGTTTGAAGACAGGATAGACATGACGAATTTACCCAAGTTTTCGGCTGCGCTACTGCATCCACGTTATTGGTTAACCTGGCTGGGTATTGGCATCCTTTGGTTAATCGTGCAGTTGCCCTACCCGGTACTTTATAAGTTGGGCTGTGCATTAGGTCGTCTGGCGTTACGTTTGATGAAACGCCGGGCAAAAATCGTTTCACGTAATCTGGAGCTGTGCTTCCCGCAGATGAGTGAACAGGAACGCCAGCAGATGGTCGTCAGGAACTTCGAGTCCGTCGGCATGGGCGTGATGGAAACCGGGATGGCCTGGTTTTGGTCCGATAAGCGCATTTCACGCTGGACAGAAGTGATCGGGATGGAACATATCCGTGACGTTCAGGCGCAAAAGCGGGGGATCCTGTTAGTCGGTCTGCACTTCCTGACCCTGGAACTGGGTGCGCGTCAGTTTGGTCTGCAGGAGCCTGGTATCGGTGTGTATCGTCCTAATGACAACCCGCTGCTCGACTGGTTACAGACCTGGGGACGCATGCGCTCTAATAAATCAATGCTTGATCGTAAGGACCTGAAAGGAATGATTAAAGCGTTGAAAAAAGGCGAAGTGGTCTGGTACGCGCCGGATCATGACTACGGTCCTCGCGCCAGCGTGTTTGTGCCGCTGTTTGCCGTTGAACAGGCCGCCACGACCTCCGGGACCTGGATGCTTTCACGCATGTCGAATGCGTGCCTGGTGCCATTTGTTCCTCGTCGTAAGCCCGACGGGAAAGGGTATCAATTGATTATGCTGCCGCCAGAATGTTCACCGCCGTTAGACGACGCGGAGACCACAGCTGCATGGATGAATAAGATCGTTGAGCAATGCATCATGATGGCCCCAGAACAATATATGTGGCTGCATCGTCGCTTCAAGACCCGTCCTGAAGGCGCCCCTTCCCTGTACTAAAACACGGTTGCAGTCCAGTGGGCTGCAACCCTCTCCTGACTCGCTTTAGGTTTAACTGCTATCCGCATTGCAGCAACTATCAACCGGGCGCATAATTAGTCTGCTTACTTATATTCAATCGATAGCGCATACAGCGCATCACACTGCGGATCGTTATGTCACCCTCAGATGCCCCCATAAACTGGAAACGCAACCTCACCGTTGCCTGGATAGGTTGTTTTTTAACCGGCGCAGCATTTAGCCTGGTCATGCCCTTTTTACCCTTGTACGTTGAGAGTCTCGGCGTCACGGGGCATAGCGCCCTGAACATGTGGTCAGGTCTGGTCTTCAGCATCACCTTTTTGTTTTCAGCCATCGCCTCCCCTTTCTGGGGGGGCCTTGCCGACCGCAAAGGGCGAAAAATCATGCTGCTGCGTTCCGCGTTGGGTATGGCTATTGTGATGCTACTGATGGGCCTGGCGCAAAATATCTGGCAGTTCCTGGTTCTGCGCGCGCTGCTCGGTCTGCTCGGCGGTTTCATTCCCAACGCCAATGCGTTGATCGCCACCCAGGTTCCACGCAATAAAAGCGGCTGGGCGCTGGGAACGCTCTCTACCGGCGGTGTCAGCGGCGCACTGCTAGGACCGCTGGCAGGTGGACTACTCGCGGACCATTATGGATTGCGTCCCGTGTTCTTCATTACCGCCAGCGTACTGCTGGTCTGTTTTATCCTGACGCTATTTTTTATCCGCGAGCGTTTTCAACCGGTAAGCAAGAAAGAGATGCTGCACATACGCGAAGTCGTGGCCTCGTTAAAAAACCCCAAACTGGTGCTGAGCCTGTTTGTCACCACCTTAATCATTCAGGTGGCGACCGGTTCTATTGCACCAATCCTGACGTTATACGTGCGGGAGTTAGCCGGGAACGTCAGTAATATCGCGTTCATTAGTGGGATGATTGCCTCCGTACCCGGCGTAGCAGCGTTAATCAGTGCCCCAAGGCTTGGCAAACTCGGTGACCGGATTGGCCCGGAGAAGATTCTAATCGTCGCGCTGATTATTTCCGTGCTACTGCTGATCCCGATGTCATTTGTACAAACTCCCTGGCAATTGGGCGTTCTGCGTTTTTTATTGGGTGCTGCCGACGGCGCTCTGCTCCCGGCGGTGCAAACGCTGCTGGTTTATAACTCAACCAACCAAATAGCCGGGCGTATTTTCAGTTATAACCAGTCATTTCGCGACATCGGCAACGTAACGGGACCATTAATGGGGGCGGCAATATCCGCCAACTACGGCTTTCGCGCGGTCTTCTGCGTGACCGCGGGGGTTGTACTGTTTAACGCGATCTACTCGTGGAATAGTCTGCGCCGTCGCCGGAGTGCCGAGCTCGCTGGATGATTTGTATATATTGCCTGAACCCGAAGAGTAAACTTTGCGTTTTCAGGCAGTATTCATTTTACTTTTAATGATAGTAGTAACACACCTTATTTCTGCCAGAGTTTTTGGCGTCATACAGCGCAGCATCCGCATAAGAAACAACTTTATCCGCTGAGTCATCATCAACTTTAGTACAATATACACCGATGCTGATCGTCATCTTTTCTTTTAAATCATAGGAATTGGGTATAGTCGTTCCATGCTCAACATTTCTTCTGATTCGTTCTGCAACGACAATAGCTTCATCTTTATCCTTGCACTTAAGAAGAATCGCAAACTCCTCGCCGCCGATGCGCGCAAAGATATCCGAATCTCTAACTGACTTGTTGATTATATCAACAATACTAATGATTACCCGATCCCCCTCCTGATGCCCATAGGTATCGTTAATGCGTTTAAATTTGTCGATATCCAAAACCATTACGCAAACCACGCCTTTCGCTAGCGATGCTTTTAACGATCTATAGAACAGTTTCCGGTTGTATATTTTGGTCATGGCATCTTTGATAGCCGAATCCGTTTCTTTTTTTAGAATGATAAAAGTGTTATACATTAAGATCGATATTATACAAAGGGTACTGATCACCTCAATCCCTCTGCTGATATACCAAATATACATACTATATTCATCTAAACTTAATAGCAGCACATTGGTTAATATTCCTGAGCAACACAGTAAGCCGATACTTTTCCATAAGATGTTATGCGTTTTGGTTTTAATGACCAAATAGAGTAGAACCAATCCCCAGGCAACAATCAGAGAGTAAATGTAGCCAATATGCCAGTGTACGGTTATGTTGTCGGGTTTCAAGCTCGTAATCTCAAGGGTCATGCCCGGGTTATAACTGGCCAGGCTATGTGCCAGGACAGCGATAGCCAACATGATCAAAAATGCTACCGCTATATAGCATGG
>NZ_JAHLQZ010000015.1:0-45643 GCF_018919505.1 Citrobacter sp. S55_ASV_140 | reverse complement strand
ACCCTTCGGGCATGGCAACGACGCTACGGTTTACTCAAACCTCAACGAAGCGAAGGCGGACACCGACTCTTTGATGAAGAGGATATTCAACGTATTGAAGAAATCAAACGTTGGATTAGCAATGGTACGCCTGTCGGGAAAGTGAAAGCATTACTGGAAACCAGTACCCGCGAAACTGATGATGACTGGAATCAATTGCAGGAAGAGATGATGAGCATTCTGCGGATGGCCAATCCGCCGAAGCTGCGGGCCAAAATGCTCTCTCTTGGCCGCGCGTATCCGGTCGATGCGTTGATTGACCGAGTCTATCTTCCTGTACGCCAGCGACTCATACTTGATCATAATACCTCTCGCATAATGAACAGCATGCTTGACGGCGCGCTGATCGAATATGTTGCGGTACTTCTGTCAGAAACGCGTCGCAAGTCAGGGAAAGATGCCATTCTGATGGCCTGGGATGTTGAAGACAGAACCCGTTTATGGCTTGAGGCCTGGCGCTTATCGCAATCCGGGTGGCATATCGCCATTCTTGCAGAGCCTATTGAAACACCACGTCCTGAGCTATTCCCCGGGCAAACGCTTTTCGTCTGGACCGGTACGGCGCCAACCAGACGACAAAATGAACTGCTGCAACACTGGAATGAGCAGGGATACAAAGTTATTTTCCACGGGCCTTAAGCCGACAGATGCCCAGCTTAATGCAATAAAGCAAACACATTTTATTATCATATTGTTTACTTTTAGAGGTGCGTCATAAATCTGACAAAATGTGTTTTTTGCAAAATACGCATATTAAATCACTCCAGCCTCGCAAAAGATCACAAAGACAGCACAAAACAAGCATAGTTATTCATCTTTCAACTAAAGCCCATACTATCCATGCCGATAAGCTGCGTTGGCTGGGGGGGCCACTCCATGAAAAAAATGTTAAATTTAGGTGTATATGGTGAAATTCACTGTATGCCACGGCCAAATTAAGAACATATTACTTTTATAACTAAGGTTTATCATGGATAAGTTATCTTACGCTTCAGATAGCAGCACATCTGCCTGGAATACCTACCTGCAACAAATCGAGCGTGTGGCCCCTTACCTGGGCGAACTTTCCCATTGGGTGGATACCCTGCGTCACCCAAAACGCGCGTTGATTGTCGATATCCCGGTACAAATGGATGACGGGACTATCCGTCATTTTGAAGGGTATCGCGTGCAACATAACCTTTCCCGCGGTCCGGGCAAAGGCGGTGTGCGTTTTCATCCTGATGTTGATCTTAATGAAGTGATGGCCCTGTCCGCATGGATGACCATCAAATGCGCAGCGTTGAATCTGCCGTACGGCGGTGCCAAAGGTGGTGTGCGCGTCGATCCGTTCTCACTGTCTGAAGGCGAACTGGAGCGTTTGACCCGTCGCTATACCAGCGAAATCGGCATTATTATTGGACCACAGAAAGACATCCCTGCGCCGGATGTGGGTACAAACGGTAAAGTGATGGCCTGGATGATGGATACCTATTCCATGAACCACGGCACCACCGTGACCAGCGTGGTCACCGGTAAACCTATTCACCTCGGGGGCTCGTTAGGCCGTGATAAAGCCACCGGTCGCGGCGTTTTTGTCAGCGGTCTGGAAGTGGCTCGTCGTGCCAATATCGACGTTGAAGGCGCTCGCGTCGCGGTGCAAGGTTTTGGTAACGTCGGCAGTGAAGCCGCCCGTCTTTTCGCGGCAGCTGGCGCACGCGTAGTCGCTATTCAGGATCACACCGCGACGCTGTTTAACGCTACCGGCATCGACATGTCCGCGCTGTCAGCCTGGCAACTGGAGCACAAACAGATTGCTGGTTTCCCGGGGGCTGAAACCATCGCCAGCGAGGCTTTCTGGAGCCTGGAGATGGACATTCTGATCCCTGCCGCGCTCGAAGGTCAGATCACCCGTCACCGCGCTGAAACGCTGACCTGTAAACTGATACTCGAAG
Source organism: Citrobacter sp. S55_ASV_140 (assembly GCF_018919505.1). Classification (NCBI taxonomy): domain Bacteria; kingdom Pseudomonadati; phylum Pseudomonadota; class Gammaproteobacteria; order Enterobacterales; family Enterobacteriaceae; genus Citrobacter; species Citrobacter sp. S55_ASV_140. Next base: position 43,670 of record NZ_JAHLQZ010000015.1, on the reverse strand, counting down.
GCGCCAACGGTCCAACCTATCCGGATGCCGACGACGTTCTGGCAAGCCGCGGTATTGTGGTTGTTCCTGACGTAGTTTGTAACGCCGGCGGCGTTACCGTCAGCTACTTCGAATGGGTTCAGGACATGGCAAGCTTCTTCTGGAGCGAAGAAGAGATCAACCAACGCATGGATAAAATCATGACCGATGCGATGGTGCACGTGTGGGAAAAAGCCGCCGAGAAATCCTGCTCTCTGCGTACCGCCGCCTATATTGTCGCCTGTGAGCGTATTTTGCTGGCACGTAAAGATCGCGGAATTTATCCGGGCTAAGCCCCCTAAGTAACCTTGAGCATAAGCCACTTGCGAAGCAGGTGGCTTTCTATCTGCAGCTCACCGGGATCATGTACAATTCTGCACCAGGTGCAACTGGCCGAGCTATTGTTTCTTCACTCGCTGCGGGTTTCTCTGCGCTGAAAACCCTCTTTTCCTGTGCAGCGATGAGGAATTGTAATAATTCGCAATCGGACCTCAACCTAAATTTGTTCATTAAGGCTCGACGGTGTGCCAGCACCGTTTTCTGACAAATATGCATATGCAAACCAATTTGCTTTGACGTGAGCCCTGACAATAATAAACGAATTAACTGATGCTGCTGCGCTGTGAATGTTTTATGTGGGCAACCTAAGCAAGAGCGCCCCTTATTGGTTAAATTTGCATTTTTCGCTAAGGACCAGTGATGTTTAATCACCGTCCCCATTTGACTGGCCGGAGTATCGTGAGGAATAAAAACAATATGGTTGATACATGAAGGCACTTCGCCACGCGCAGGAATATGCTCCCTGTCAATTAAACCCACAATAAGCCCTGGAGATCGGGTAAAGAATTCTGAATGGCAAAGATAATGTTCACCGGGGCTGAGCATTAAAATCATCACATCATCAGTTGCCCTATTTTTAGATTCAAAATTCTGAATGCTCAGAGTTTGCTGGGCCATTTCCAGTGAAAATATTTCTCTTAGTAATGCGATCAATCCCAATTTATACATATTGTCATCACAGCGGATGCTGATGTTCATTAAGGCGCCTGCTTTAGTTTATTGGTAGGTCATAGAAATAGTAATCGCAGAATTGATGGTTCCAGGCGTTACCAGCCCTTGCTCACTATAGATTCTGGCGCGCAAACGCCATGTATAGCGCTGATTGGAAATATTTGCGGTTAATGATTTTCCGTTGCCAAGGGGCACACCATCGCTCGCCTGTACCTGGATTGCTACGGGTGAGGCGGTACCGATATTCCGGTACATATCATTGGGATGGTCGCTATCGGCATTACCGTTAAATAATACCGTTACACGGCTTGTCCCGGCAGGACACTGTTCAACACTTAATTCAAAAGCGACCCACGGCGTGGTCGAACCCGCGGTGTATAACGATGAAGCGGTGACAGATTGCCCGGGCGTTAAATCAACAGTTTTGGTCACACTGTCGCTGCTCACCTGACAGGGCGCGGTTTTGACATTGCCGTTGATGTTGAGCGTCACAGGATCACCCATCCCCCATACAGGTGATGCGAGCATCATCACTATGGCCGTCCTTTTTCCAGGTAACATTATTTATTCCCTGTTATTGGTAAGTAATATTCAACGTCGCGGTTGCATTGGCGCTTCCCGGTCTGACGACCGGCTTAGTCTGGTAGTAACGCGCTATCAGCGGCAACGTTTCCTGCCCGCCAGTTGAACGCTTCAATACAATGCGATTATTCAGTTGCAACGGAACGTTGTTATAAAGCATTTGTATTCCTACCCCGTCTGCAGTTCCCTGCGTTCCCTGACCGTTCAGCGCCAACACGCTCGTATCGCCTGTCACATCGGGGTTCTGCGTACCCATGAGTTCCACGTTAATGTTGGCGGACGCATCGCAGTTAAGTCCAAGGTTCTGGCTATCGCTACGCGGCGGGTTAAACCCCGATTGGTTAGAGAATTCACTGGCATTAATGTCGCCAAGGTTAAAATTCAGCGTCTGGCTGGAAACAGAGCATGCTAATACCGTTACCTGCGTATTTGCATCCAGGGAAATTTGTGTAAAATAATTATCTGGTGTGACGAACCATCCCTGCATTATTACTCCCGGCGTTAAATACCCAGGGGTTATTTTCCCGGTTTTAATTAACATTACATCGTAAAAACCGAGATTATAAACGTAAGCCGTACCGTTGGATGGCAGCACAAAACTACCAGGTAAAACTGATACACGAATTCCAACACCATCGAGGTTAGTGTTAAATACATTATTTATTGGCGAGTTCGTTGCCGATAAGTAATTGAACGTATAACCGCCACTGCATGACGTTGGCCTGTCAGGAGCATCTACTTCAAGCTTTGCATACCCGGAAAGTCTGGCACGCGCAATTTCGCTACCTACCGGCGCATCGCGTTGCACAATAATATTCCCCATGGTAACTGTACCAAATAGCGTCGCATTGACGGAACAATCATCGGCATAGCTCAAACCGGGGAGAAATAATAAAATACAGAGAACGTAAATTCGGTTCATCTTAATAGACTCAATAAATAAAGTGAGTTACCGACACAGACTGTCAGTCACGGTAATACCACGATAATTTTCTTCGCTGTTCAGAGTATATTTAGCCGTACAGTGTTGTTGGTTGTCATTGCCCCAGACAACGTCCAGTACGTTTTGTGACTGCATGCCGCTTAAATAAACCTGGCCATCATCCCCTACAATGAAGCTTTGCCCCTGAACACCTCTGACCGTCACCATCGCACCAAATGGGACAGGCTTTCCGTTATCACGGCGTAACGTGAGCAATGCGCGCAATCCTACGTTGGCCACAAAATCTGTGCGAACCACCGCGCCACGGGTCGGCACCACGATTTTATTGGTCAGTTCCAGCTCAACGTCATCCGCTATAGTTGCCGTCTCCAGTCCGATATCATTTTTGCGATAGGGAGAGACGTTACTGGCAACGGTGTATCCACGAAAATCTGTGCGTACGCCACTTTGGTTTTTTATACCGACATTCGCAGCGCCCGGCGCTTTAATCAAGACGTTGGTTTCACCCAATGGCTGTGAAAATGTGACACCATCGGCGTGGGCGAGCACGCCCCCCGCTAGCGAATAATTCACCCGTTGCAGGTTGCGATCATAACTGTAACCCCCACTGACTTCCGCGTACCCGCCTTTATAATCAGCGTTCAGGCTGCCGGTATAACCCGCATCCTCGGAACCATAACCCTGCCGAATACTCCAGTTCAGAGCATTTCCCTCCAGCGCCATCCCGCTCAAGCCGACGCTGTGCGTTGTCCCACTGTTACGGCTGGTATTCATGCTATAGCTGGCCCATGAATTGGTCGAAAAGCGTTCCAGTGGAAGGCTGATATTCAGAGCGGCCAGACGATCGCTGTCGTAGCGAGCATTGCTGCCCGAATAACCGTTTTTACTCTGCGTCCAGCTAATCCCATAGCTTATTCCGTGCCAGGTGTTGTTATAACTCAGGCTCCATGACTGCAGTGGTTTTGTGTAACGCCAGTAATCTTCCCGCACCGCGCTGAGCGAAAGGGAGCCACCTGACGCTCCCAGAGACTGGTTGATGTTTGCCTCCATGCGATTACGGCGTTTCTCTATCGATGAACTGCTGACTCCATAAGAATCAAACGTGTCTTGCATCCCGGAATAGCCAGCCGTTGAATAACGGTATCCGGCAATCGAAAAGTTTGTCCCGGTTACCACGCTGTTTTTGCTGTAACGAATGCGCCAGGATTGTCCCTGCTGTTGCCCCGTATTCTGTGGCTGGGACCAGGACTGGCTAACATCAGCCGACACCGCCCCCACCACGCCAAGATTTTTCCCGATACCTGTTGCAACAGAACGATAATTATCTGCCCCCTGGACGCCGCCATAAGCCGTGAATCCTGCCGGCAAACCATAAATCAGCGTTCCCTGAACAAAGGATGTCTGCTCAACCCGACTGTCATATGAGCGATAACGTCCGGCGGTCAAGGCATATTTGAGACGCCCTTCTCGTTGCAGCACGGGCAATGAAGCAAACGGAACGGTAAAATGTTGTTCACTACCGTCGGCTTCTTTGATACTCACGTCAAGATCGCCCGCGCCTCCGGTCGGGTACATGTCGGTTATTTCAAACGCCCCCGGAGAGACGTAGTTTTGGTAAATTTGATAACCATTTTGTCGAATGATCACCTGCGCGTTTGTTCGGGCGATTCCTCGCACCACCGGCGCATAGCCTTTCAGCGAATCCGGGATCATCTCATCATCAGAGGCAAGCTGGCCGCCGCGAAAAGGAATGCTGTCAAAAACATCGGCTGGCGAAGAGCTGTCGCCCAGTACCAGTTGCGCTTTCAGCGGAATAATATTGCGCTGCACGTAGCTATAGACGGTGTCCCAGTGCGCATTTCCCTGGCTGTCTTTATTCCAGGTGCTGTAGTTACGTAACCGCCATGGGCCATAGTTAATTCCCGGACGCAGGTTAACGTACTGACTGTTGCTGTTGTTTCCTGTGTCCTTTGTCCGGCTGTTATCCCCACTGAGACTGTAATTGAGCATCATGGCTGTAATACCTTCATCCCACTGTTCTGGCGCAACATAACCGCGCGCCGGTGAAGAAAGCGCGGCCTGCGGAATACTCAATAACAACTTCTGGGAAGAAAATAACAGTTCGCTGGAAGCCTGAGGAATAGCGGACAGATCAGCGCAATTCTCGTTCCCGACAAGCCCTGGATATAGCGCTGTCTTCACACCGTAGCCCACCAACAACTCTGTTGAAAGGCACGGTTCCAGCATTCCCCCTTCCCGTCTGGTAAACACTACATCGCGGGTATCAACATTCTCTCCATTGAGAAGAATATCAACATGATATGTTCCTTCCGCCTGTTGTCCTGTCTCAAAGCCGGAAAGATCAACATCGCCATTTGTGGATCCTGTACGCTCCAGTAACGCAGGGTTAAAGTAATCACGACCTTTTACTTCATTCAGTACATTGGCGACGGTTAATAAAATAAACAGCAGCAATCGGACCGGAGGCGGATTAGTTATCATTTTGGCTATCATCATTGACATAATCTTCCCGTCCGGACTGCGTTTTAGAGTGAGGCGTGATACGCCTCACTTATCCCGCCGTAATCATTAATAATTCTGTAGGTTATTGCTCCACCGGTAATACCTGTCGGTAGTGCGAAACTCGCGCTGCGTCCGGGCGCGACAAACGTGACGTCTTCGATTCTTTTACCTGCCACGGTAATTTCATTAAAATTAATAAAGTATGAGGATGAGTTCGTCACCTGAATAAATTTACCGTCCGATTTCCAGCGTAGTTTTTCTACCTGCGCATCTGGTGTTGACTGGCTTAATCCGACCGGCCTGTAGATCAGTTTTATTCGCGTTTTGATAGCTATTTGTAATGTATTATCTTTACGCTCTGCCGACGGTATCGATTTAATATTGAGCCAGAACAGAGATTCTTTATCTTCTGGCAAATTGCCTGCGCGAATAATGCGCATTACGTTTCGCTGCCCTTTATCCAAACGATAAAGCGGTGGAGTAATGATAAACGGTGCTTTCGCCCCGTCATTGCTTTGCGTTTCAATCCAAGATTGAATTAAGTAAGGAACCGCATCAGGATTATTAACGCTCAGCGAAGCCTCTTTCTTTCCGCCATCGTAAATGACTCGGGTACCACCAATTGAGACACCCGCATGCGCAGTAGTAATACCGATCGCCACAGCAACCAGGGGCAACATGCAAAAACGTAATACTCTCATCATAAACCTCTGAAAGGGCCGTTTGCCGGCCCTTAAAACTGCACAGGTAAATCAGTTGTAGTTAACAGTGAAATTAGCCACCGCGTTAGCCGCGCCTGGAAGAACAGGCACAGCGGTTGCCACATAGGCGGCATAGAAATCCAGATTATTATCCGCGGTACTGGATAACATGTAGGTATAACCGTTGTCCTGATTAAGTCCTAAGTTCACACTGTCTGCCGTCTTAAGACGTATTGCCACACCGCCTGCCGACCCGGAACCTTGTGTGATGGCCAACAAGCTACTGTCATTACCGTCATGCGCACCGTCAAATTTCACCTTTGCTGCGGCCACGCTGGCCGGGCAATCTTTCAGCCGTAGCGTAAATTTTGTGGTGGATGCTTCATCGCCAGTACTGACGAATGCTGTTTTAGCGACACGTCCCAGATCGACCATCAACGTATTACTACCACCAATATCAACGGTACAGGCCGAATCGAGGATTTCACCATTAAAAATAACCGTACCATCATAGGCCATTGCGTTTGAGGCCATGAGAATGGCCGCAGCAGACAACGTCTTCGCTATCACATTCTTTTTCATAATTGCTTTCCTTAACTTTTATTTATAGTGCTGCATCGTTATTTACCCTGATGCAAATAACGCCTCATAACTTTATTATTGCCATCACTTTGAAAGTACTGCGAGAAATAACAATCAGCGCAAATTAGCAAGGATGGAATTAGGCTCCATGTAAGTAAAACCGATCCTTATTAGATGCTATTGCTCTTCTGCTTATGGACAATTTTGATATAGATACACGTATTTGCTCAAGTTATTTTTCGGTGTAATTTTACACCGTGCCATGGATTCCATTATCTTCCTCTCATTACCATAATTATTAAAACCAACACCATCTTATGTTGTTTTTAGCAGCATATTTATTGAGGAGGGCGACTCATGCCTGAAACAAAAATAATCATTGAATCAAGTATGTATCAAGCCTTACCGATAAAGCCGGTGGAACACATAATAAATATTATTGAAAAGCTAAAGCCAAGCACCAACATTTATGAAACAAAATACAGACAAATAATTAACTACAAGAGCAATAATTCTCATCAATGTTATTTGCTATTGAATGGCACGATTGCCATCTTCAGGCAACGCGACGGCTTTATGCTCAATTCTGAAGTCGCGCCATTTATCTTCGGACTAAGCAATCAGCTTGCAGAATCGGAATATCTCTTTATGCGGTGTGAAGAGTGCTCAACCGTTGCAGCCATTCCTCTGGAAACAGCTAATGAGATTATTGCCGATGAGGATCTGTGGGAGAGCCTGTCCATGTTACTCATTTATACGGCCGGGCGTGTTTATGACCATTGCACTCGCATTTCCGCCCCAACATCTTACGATGTTATTCGCTCACAACTTTATGAGTTGATGCGCGAATCTGACGAGTTTCGGCAGCACATTACCGCCGCAAACTATATTCAGAGCCGCACGTTTCTGTCACGGAGCAGTATCATGAAAATTCTGGCCGAATTAAAAAAAGGCGGCTATATCGTTACCGAGCGCGGCGTATTGAAACAAATACAGCAAAATATTCCCCTGAAGTATTAACCGTACGCTATGCTGCACAACGTAAACGAATGAAAATCTATGCGGGATAACCCCATTATGCCTCATGAATCGCCGATAAACCTGCTAAAACAACCCTCGCCTTATGCTCCGGAGTTGCTGCGACAATTGACAGAAGAATGCGAGTTCAGGCGCTACCCCAAAGGTAGCCGCTTTGTATTTATCCATTCTGGAGAACATCTGTGTCAGTTTATCCGCCAGGGTACGGTAAGTATTGAAAACCTGGAGAATAATCTGGCTTTAGGCATCGCCTCTGCGCCGGTGTCTCTCGGCTTCACCAGCGCATTATCAGAGAAACTATTGCTCCGCGCCCTTGAGGAATGCGAAGTTGCGACTGTCCCACTGGAAACCGTTATGGCACGCATTGAAGCAAAACAGCTTTGGGAGATCATGGCCCGGCATATGATCATCGTGACAAATAAACTGTTTATTCAAAATGAGATGGTCGCGGCCCCCACCACTTATGATGTGCTGTGCTATCAACTACAGGCTCTGGCCAAAGAATCAGACAACATTCGCCAGCAGATTGCCGCCTACCAGTACATTCTGGACAGGACGCACCTTTCACGCAGTAGCGTGATGAAAATGCTCGCGGCCTTAAAAAAAGGGGGTTATATCGAACTTGAGCAAGGAAAACTGGTGGCGATCAACCACCTGCCTGCACGATTTTAGCCTTCTTAATCTGCCTCCTGTTCGTTCACGCCCTTCACCTTGATGAACTGCCTGCCCCCTTGCCAACCGTAAAACAAAAGGATGCCCAACGTCGCAGTTTAGGCGAATTTGACGCCATCTTGTTTCAATATGGAACATATTGAGATAGCAATGTTCCTTATTGAAACACCACCAACAGCAATTTTCTTTTGCATACCCGTGTGCAAAATTACTTTATCGGCAGCGAGCGGTCGCCGTAGCGTTGTACAAACCGATACCCTACATCAGAGGCTGCTGAATTTTGGCAGCATCCAGGACTGTCTGCGGAGCATAAATAATGAAAAAATTGATCAACCGTGTTGAAGACGTACTGAATGAGCAACTCGCCGGACTGGCGAAGGCTTACCCCTCCCTGGCGCTGCATCAGGACCCGGTGTACGTCACTCGCGCAGATGCGCCGGTGATGGGCAAAGTGGCGCTCCTTTCCGGCGGCGGCAGCGGACATGAGCCAATGCACTGCGGTTATATTGGGCAGGGCATGCTCGCCGGGGCCTGCCCGGGTGAGATTTTTACCTCACCTACGCCGGATAAAATGTTCGAATGCGCCATGCAAATTGACGGCGGTGAAGGCGTCCTGCTGATCATCAAGAATTACACCGGCGACATTCTTAACTTCGAAACCGCCGCCGAGTTGCTGCACGAAAGCGGTATTAAAGTCACGACCATGGTTGTGGATGACGACGTCGCGGTGAAAGATAGTCTGTATACCGCCGGTCGTCGTGGCGTGGCGAATACCGTATTGATAGAAAAACTGGTCGGTGCGGCAGCCGAACGCGGTGACTCGCTGGAAGCCTGCGCGGCACTCGGGCGTCAACTGAATAACCAAGGACACTCCATTGGGATCGCCATTGGCGCCTGTACCGTTCCGGCCGCCGGGCAACCGTCGTTCACGCTGCAGGATAACGAAATGGAGTTTGGCGTGGGTATCCACGGGGAGCCGGGCATTGACCGCAGAGCCTTCACGTCTCTCGACCAAACCGTAGATGAAATGTTCGACACGCTGCTGGAAAACGGCAACTACAGCCGCACGCTGCGTCATTGGGACAACGTCCAGGGCGCGTGGCAGGAAGGCAAAGAAAGCAAGCGGGCGTTGCAAAGCGGCGATCGCGTCATTGCGCTGGTCAATAATCTCGGTGCGACGCCGTTGTCAGAACTCTTCGGCGTGTATAACCGCCTCGAAAGCCGTTGCCAGGATGCGGGGATCGTCATTGAGCGCAACCTGATCGGCTCTTACTGTACCTCTCTGGATATGACCGGTTTTTCAATCACCCTGTTACAGGTGGATGACGAAACGCTGAATTTATGGGATGCACCGGTTCACACCCCTGCTCTCAACTGGGGTAAATAAGGAGATTCATGATGTCCCTCACCAGAACGCAAATTGTTAACTGGCTCTATCGCTGCGGCGAAATATTCACTACCGAAAGTGATTTTCTCACCGGGCTGGACCGGGAAATCGGCGATGCAGACCACGGTCTGAACATGCATCGTGGCTTTAGTAAAGTGGTCGAAAAACTGCCGTCTATCGCCGATAAAGACATCGGCTTTATTTTAAAAAATACCGGCATGGTATTGCTCTCCAGCGTTGGCGGAGCCAGCGGCCCGCTGTTCGGTACCTTTTTCATCCGCGCCGCCCAGGTCACACAAGCCCACCAGAGCCTGACGCTGGACGAGTTGTATCAAATGATTCGCGATGGCGCAGAAGGCGTCATTAGCCGTGGTAAAGCTGAGCCTGGCGACAAAACCATGTGCGACGTTTGGTTGCCGGTGGTGGAATCTTTACGTCAGTCCTGCGAGCAAAAGCTAAGCGTACAGGCGGCGCTGGAAGCCGCAAGCCAACAAGCGGAAGCCGCGGCACAAAGCACCATCACCATGCAGGCACGCAAAGGCCGCGCCAGCTACCTTGGTGAACGCAGCATTGGCCATCAGGATCCTGGCGCAACGTCCGTCATGTTTATGATGCAAATGCTGGCTCAGGCGTCCAGAGAGTAAGGATAAAGCGATGGTAAACCTGGTTATTGTGTCTCACAGCGCCCAACTGGGCGAAGGCGTCGGCGCGTTAGCCCGACAAATGTTAATGGGCGATGGCTGTAAACTCGCTATTGCCGCAGGCATTGACGATCCTGAGAATCCCATTGGCACCGATCCGATTAAGGTGATGGAAGCCATCGAGTCCGTGGCCGATACGGATCACGTGTTAGTGATGATGGATATCGGCAGTGCGTTGCTGAGTGCGGAAACCGCCCTTGAACTGCTCGACCCTGACATCGCCGCGAAAGTCCGTCTGTGCGCCGCCCCGCTGGTTGAAGGCACGCTGGCCGCGACGGTTAGCGCTGCTGCGGGTGCTGATATCGAGCAGGTCATCCGTGATGCCATGCACGCCCTCGACGCCAAATGTGAGCAACTGGGTTTACCTTCGCCCTCGGCAGCAAAGTCCGCTTCTGCCGAACTATCACCCGACACAGATGCCCGTTCGATTGCCGTTGTGGTGAAAAACCCCAACGGTATCCACGTTCGCCCGGCCTCACGGCTGGTATCTACGCTGTCTGGCTTTAACGCCGACATGTGGCTGGAAAAAAACGGCAAGTGCGTCGTTCCTGATAGTCTCAATCAGATAGCCTTGCTGCAGGTGCGTTGTAACGACACGCTGCGCCTGATTGCCAAAGGCGAACAGGCAGAAGATGCCCTGGCCGCGTTCAAACAGTTGGCGGCAGAGAATTTTGGCGAATCGCTCGCACCAACGCAGGCGAAAAACGTGGCGACTCAGGTCCCGTCACGGGTAACGGGGACGGTATTTTGTTACACGCCATTCTCACCCGAGATAAGCCCGCAGCCCGCAGCGTCATTGCAGGCTGAGCAGCAGCGATTACAGGCCGCCATCCAGAGCACGCTGAACGATTTAAGCGAGCTAACCGCGCTCGCTGAAGAGAAGTATTCCGCCGATATCGCCGCGATCTTCTCCGGTCACCACACGCTGTTGGACGATCCCGAGCTGTTCGATATGGCGTGCGACGTAATGCGTGAAAAGCAGTGTAGCGCCGCCTGCGCCTGGCAGCAGGTGCTGAGCGAACTCAGCCAGCAGTATTTACAGCTCGACGATCCCTACTTACAGGCGCGATATATCGACATTGAAGATTTACTGTCTCGTTCGCTGCAGCATTTAACAGGAGCGACGGCGCAAATCCCGACGTTCAGCCGCCCGACAATCCTGGTCGCGGACGTCATTTATCCGTCTACGGTGTTGCAACTCGACCCGCTGACCATCAAAGGGATCTGTCTGCGTGCCGGGAGTGAGGCTTCTCACCCCGCGATTATCGCCCGTGAAATGGGACTTTGTTGGATGTGTCAGCTTGGGGAGACCCTCGATAGTATAAAGACGGGAGATACGGTCACTATTGACTGCGTGGCGCATCGGATAACCCATACAGGTTAATGGCATCAGCACACCCTTTCTCAACAGGGTGTGCATCTTCCTGGCGCGTCGGGAAATGTCTGTTTATTCGCAAAATGGGGAGTCGATCACGCGCAACGGTCGATCCTGAACTAAGGTTTTCTCATGGTAAATGCCGCTGCTTCGGCACACCGCTAAGGAGATTAACCGATGATAACACCAGCAATTCGCCATTCCGGGCTGCTTTCTGTTGCGATAAAACTGACGTTTGCCAGTACCCTTTTTGCCTTTACCTCTTTTACCGTCAATGCGGAGGACGCGCCAGCAACGACACCGCAACCACCTGATATTCTGCTCGGCCCTCTGTTTAACGATGTACAAACGGCCAAATTGTTCCCTGACCAGAAAACCTTTGCTGACGCGGTTCCCAATAGCGATCCGTTAATGATCCTCGCCGATTACCGAATGCAAAAGAATCAATCTGGATTCGATTTACGTCATTTTGTCGGAGTGAACTTTACCTTACCAAAAGAGGGTGAGAAATACGTCCCCCCTGCCGGGCAATCGCTGCGCGAGCATATTGATGGTCTGTGGCCGGTGCTAACCCGCTCAACAACAGACGTTGAAAAATGGGACTCGCTGCTGCCGCTCCCGGAGCCATATGTGGTGCCAGGCGGGCGTTTTCGCGAAATATATTATTGGGACAGCTATTTCACCATGCTGGGGCTTGCCGAAAGTAATCACTGGGACAAGGTCTCCGACATGGTGGCAAATTTCGCTTACGAGATTGATGCCTGGGGACACATTCCTAACGGCAACCGCACCTATTATCTGAGCCGTTCTCAACCGCCGTTCTTTGCCTTTATGGTTGAACTGCTGGCGCAGCACGAAGGGGATGATGCGCTAAAAAAATACCTCCCGCAGATGCTCAAAGAGTACACCTACTGGATGGAGGGCGTCGAAACGCTCCAGCCCGGTCAGCAAAATAAGCGCGTGGTCAAGCTGGATGACGGCACCATTTTGAACCGCTACTGGGATGACCGCGATACACCGCGGCCAGAGTCATGGGTGGAGGATATCGCCACCGCTAAAAGTAACCCGAACCGCCCGGCCACCGAAATCTACCGCGACCTGCGCTCCGCCGCCGCGTCCGGCTGGGACTTTAGTTCCCGCTGGATGGATAACCCCAACCAGCTAGGTACCCTGCGTACCACCAGCATTGTGCCGGTCGATCTCAATGCGCTGATGTACAAAATGGAAAAAATGATCGCCCTCGCCAGTAAAGCCGCTGGTGATGATGCCAAAGCTGCTCAATATGACGGTTTTGCCAATGCCCGACAAAAAGGGATCGAAAAGCACCTGTGGAACGACAAAGAAGGCTGGTATGCCGACTACGATCTAAAGAGCCACAAAGTACGTAACCAACTCACTGCCGCCGCCCTGTTCCCGCTGTATGTTAATGCAGCGGCAAAAGATCGCGCCAGTAAGGTCGCCGCGGCAACCCAGGCGCATCTGCTGCAGCCCGGCGGTCTTGCTACCACCTCGGTGAAAAGCGGCCAGCAATGGGATGCGCCAAACGGCTGGGCCCCTCTCCAGTGGGTCGCGGCAGCCGGGTTACAGAATTACGGTCAGGATAACGTCGCCATGGACGTAACCTGGCGATTCCTCACCAACGTGCAGCACACTTACGATCGCGAGAAAAAGCTGGTTGAAAAGTATGACGTGAGTACCACTGGCACCGGCGGCGGTGGCGGTGAATATCCGTTGCAGGATGGGTTCGGCTGGACTAACGGCGTAACGCTAAAAATGCTCGACCTGATTTGCGCCAAAGAAAAACCGTGTGACAGCGTCCCCGCATCGCGTCCAGCCCCGGCAGGGACGGCATCAACTGAGCCTCAAAAGCAGACGCAACCGACGCCATAACGAACTTTCTATTCCAAAGAAACGGCCCCCAGAGGGGGCCGCTCACTCAATCTCGTCGCACAAGCCGGAAAACACCCAGCACAACAATCGCGCCGACTACGGCCACCAGGAAGCTGTGGAGATTAAATCCGCTGACATCACCGCCGATACCAAACATTGTTGCCAGCCATCCGCCGACCACAGCGCCGACAATACCGAGAATACAGGTCAGGATAAATCCACCGCCATCGCGCCCCGGCATAATCAGTTTGGCGATAACACCTGCAATCAGACCAAAAACAATCCAGGCAATAATTCCCATTTTCAGGCCCTCTTTCCAGTGAATGTGCGCTCGTTATTCCCGCGCCAGTGCATTAAGTATAGGCAAGCTGTTGGATGACGTTTTTCCACACAGACTTAATTCATTGGCTTTGGCAAAAAATTTCATTCATTTGTCTTAAGTTCCGTCGTTTGATGCCGATAATCCAACGATAAACCAGGCATCCAGGAGTCATTAGGTGTGAGCAACTACAATGAGCAGTTCCTGAAGCAAAATCCGTTAGCGGTGTTAGGCGTTCTCAGGGACTTAAATTCGCAGCAGGTTCCACTGCGTATCTCCTGGTCAGGTGGCCAGTTCATTAGCAAAATACTGGCGGTCACCCCGGACGAACTGATCATGGACTTTGGCAGTCAGGAATATGAAAACCAGGCCGTGCAGCGGGCCAGCCAGATCTCAATTATCGCCGAAACGCAGGGCGCCAAAGTGGAATTCACGCTGCCGCAGCTTAAAAAAGGCGAGTATCAGCGACTACCGGCATTTATCTCAACGCTGCCGCCTTCCCTGTGGTTCATACAGCGTCGGGAGTATTTCCGTATCGGCGCGCCGCTGCATCCTCCCTATCGCTGCGCGGCAAAGATGCCGGACAACAGCATTCTGCATTTTCGCCTGTTCGATTTGTCTCTCGGCGGCATGGGTGGACTGTTAGAAACGGCAAAGCCAGAGGGACTGGTAGAAGGCATGCGCTTCTCACAAGTTGAACTGAACATGGCGCAATGGGGTGTGTATCACGTTGACGCCCAGCTGATTTCCATCAGCGAGCGCGTGGTTATCGACAGCAAAAACGAAACCATTACCACTCCCCGCCTGAGCTTTCGTTTTCTCAACGTCGGCCCGGCGGTGGAGCGGAACTTACAGCGGATTATTTTTTCCCTTGAGCGCGAAGCCCGGGAAAAAGCAAATAAGGTGCGCGGGTAGCATTACATGAACTACATGACATCCAGCGCTTGCTGGAGCTTCCAGATATAGCGCGGAGCCTGCGGCGCCGGATGATTATCAGCCACATGTTCAATAAATTCATCCGGGCTGAGATCGTTGATCTTATTAATGGCTTTTTTTCTGTCGGAGGAGAATGTTCGCAGCAGGGCGCCCGCCCCGTTAGCGTACGACACCACCAGCGCATATTGCATCACCTGAGGATCTTCAATTCCGGCCAGCGGCCCGGTCTCAAGAATACTCAGGTAGGCGGCTCCCATCGAAATATTACGCTCAGGATTTTTCAGCTCGCTGGTCGACGGCTCTCCGCTCCATCCCATACGACGGTAAACATCGCGTCCTGACGTGGACGCTTTTAACTGCATCAGACCAATCGCATTCGATTTACTGACCGCATTCGGGTTTCCGCCAGATTCAATGGCGATGATAGCGGTAATCAATTGTGGGCTGACACCCCAGGCCGCACCGGCTTTTTCACTGATCGGCATCCATTGCATTGCGCGTTTGACCGGAACTTCAGCATTCCATGGCGGATTTTTGTAATCCTGTTTTGAACTACAGCCCGCAAGTAATACAACCAAAAAAGCAAACCATCTCAATTTCACGTCATCTATCCTTATAGCCGGAACCTGTCGCTGAGGTGACAACGACATACCTACGCGGCATGATATACATTTGGTTTTAGTTGTAGCAAGGAAATGCCATGTCCCGGTTTCACTTAATTGCCCCTTCGGGCTACTGTATCAACCAGCAGGCTGCATTACGTGGGCTTGCGCGGCTTACTAAGGCCGGTCACCAGGTCGATAATTCAGCGGTCATTGCGCGCCGATGCCAGCGTTTTGCGGGCACAGAAGCAGAACGTCTGGCAGATGTGAACTCGCTCGTTAATCTGCACACGCCTGATACTATTGTGATGGCGGTACGCGGCGGCTATGGCGCGAGCCGTTTACTGGAAGGGATCGACTGGCAGAGACTGGCTGCTCGTCAGCAACAAAACCCGCTACTGCTGTGCGGGCACAGCGATTTTACGGCGATTCAGTGCGGTTTGCTGGCGCAGGGCAATGTGATTACCTTCAGCGGCCCAATGCTGGCGGCTAACTTCGGGGCCGAGGAGATGAACGCATTTACCGAGCACCATTTCTGGCAGGCTTTGCGTCATCCCCAATTTACCCTTGAATGGCAGAGTAACGGCCCGGCGTGTGCGACCGAAGGTACGCTATGGGGCGGAAATCTGGCGATGATCATTTCGCTGATGGGCACGCCGTGGATGCCCGCTATCGAAAACGGTGTGTTGGTGCTGGAAGACATTAATGAGCACCCATTCCGTATTGAACGCATGCTGCTGCAGCTATACCATGCGGGAATACTGGCCCGGCAGAACGCCATTATTCTTGGCAGTTTTAGCGGCAGTGCGCCCAATGACTATGACGCCGGTTACAGCCTTGATTCGGTTTGCGCTTTTCTACGCGACAGATTGTCAGTTCCGTTAATCAGCGGTCTTGATTTTGGTCATGAACAACGTACCGTCACCCTGCCTTTGGGTGCCAATGCGGTGCTGAAAAACGATAAAAATGGCGCTCAGCTCACCATAAATGGTCATCCGGTACTTAAATCGTAAAAAAAGCTGCCAACAGGGCTAAGTAAAACGCTGTTTCTGTCGTTATTATGTTAGGGTTTGTTAATACGAAACAGCGTAATTCAGGAGTAAACGAACGTTGGATGCCGCAGCAGTTATTAGCCTTTTTATTTTGGGTTCCGTTCTCGTCACCTGCAGTATCTTACTCAGTTCATTCTCATCACGTCTTGGCATCCCTATTCTGGTGATATTTCTCGCTATCGGGATGTTAGCGGGGGTGGATGGTGTAGGCGGTATTCCTTTTGACAACTACCCATTTGCCTACATGGTGAGCAACCTCGCGCTGGCGGTTATCCTGCTCGACGGCGGCATGCGCACCCAGGCCAGCTCTTTTCGCGTCGCGCTGGGTCCGGCGCTATCGCTGGCGACCGTCGGGGTACTGATTACTTCCGGACTTACCGGCATGATGGCCGCATGGTTGTTTAATCTGGATCTCATTGAGGGGCTATTGATTGGCGCGATAGTCGGTTCCACCGATGCGGCGGCGGTCTTTTCCTTGCTTGGTGGTAAGGGGCTTAACGAACGTGTTGGCTCTACGCTGGAAATTGAATCCGGAAGTAATGACCCGATGGCGGTATTTTTGACTATCACGCTTATCGCCATGATCCAAAACCACGAGACCGGTTTAAGCTGGATGTTCGCGGTGCATATACTCCAGCAGTTTGGTTTAGGGATTGTGCTGGGTCTGGGCGGCGGCTATCTGCTGCAGCAAATGATTAACCGCATTTCGTTGCCTGCCGGGCTGTATCCGTTACTGGCTTTAAGCGGCGGGATCCTCATTTTTGCCCTGACTACCGCACTGGAAGGCAGCGGTATTCTGGCGGTTTATCTGTGCGGTTTCCTGCTGGGTAATCGCCCGATTCGCAACCGATTTGGTATTCTGCAAAACTTCGATGGTCTGGCCTGGCTGGCGCAAATCGCCATGTTCCTGGTGCTGGGGCTACTGGTCACGCCTTCCGACCTGCTGCCTATCGCGATTCCAGCGCTGATTTTGTCCGCATGGATGATTTTCGTGGCTCGTCCGCTGTCGGTCTTCGCCGGACTGCTGCCGTTCCGTGGCTTCAATCTGCGCGAGCGTATTTTTATCAGTTGGGTGGGCTTGCGCGGCGCGGTGCCGATCATCCTTGCCGTCTTCCCGATGATGGCCGGCCTGGAAAATGCGCGTCTGTTCTTTAATGTGGCGTTCTTCGTGGTTCTGATCTCCCTGCTGTTTCAGGGAACGTCACTTTCCTGGGCGGCTAAAAAGGCCAAAGTGGTGGTTCCCCCGGTCGGCTGGCCCGTTTCGCGTATTGGTCTGGATATTCACCCGGATAACCCCTGGGAGCAGTTTGTTTATCAGCTCAGCGCGGATAAGTGGTGTGTGGGAGCCGCATTGCGCGACCTGCATATGCCGGAAGAAACGCGAATTGCCGCCCTGTTTCGTGACAATGTATTGTTTCATCCGTCGGGCAGCACGCGCCTGCGTGAAGGTGACGTGTTGTGCGTCATTGGTCGCGAGCGCGATCTCCCCGCTCTCGGCAAGCTATTCAGCCAGTCGCCGCCGGTATCGTTAGACCAGCGCTTCTTTGGGGATTTTATTCTCGAAGCCAGCGCAAAATATGCCGACGTGGCGCTGATATATGGCCTCGACGATGGCACAGAGTATCGCGATAAACAGCAAACGCTGGGTGAAATCGTTCAGCACCTGTTAGGCGCCGCGCCGGTCGTCGGTGACCAGGTTGAATTTGCTGGCATGATCTGGACGGTGGCCGAGAAAGAAGATAATGCGGTGCTGAAGGTTGGTGTTCGCGTTGCTGAAGATGAGGATGAGTGACGTAGCTGTTTTTGCCGGGTGGGAGCTGCGCCTACCCGGCATACAAAAGTTACACCGTCACAACCGGTACGCGCAGCGCCAGCGAACACATCAGTTCGTAGCCCACCGTACCCGCAGCAGCGGCCACATCGTCAATTTTAATCTCTTTGCCCCACAGCTCTACCGGCGTGCCGATCCCCGCCTGAGGACATGGCGTCAGGTCAACCGCCAACATATCCATTGAGACCGTTCCGACCGTTTTGGTGCGTACACCATCTACCAGCACTGGCGTGCCGCTCGGCGCATGGCGCGGATAACCATCTGCATACCCGGTCGCCACAATGCCGATGCGTTGCTCCCCGCTGGCGGTGTAACGCCCGCCGTAACCGACCCGATCGCCGGCTTTCAGCGTTTGTATGCCGATAATTTCGCTGCTTAACGTCATCACAGGTTTCAGGCCCGTATTGGCGATGTCTCGCCACTGTCCAGACGGCGATGCTCCGTACAAAATGATGCCCGGACGAACCCAGTCATAATGCGCTTCTGGATGCCACAGCGTCGCAGCCGAATTGGACAGTGACCGTCGGCACTCCAGCCCTTCTGTCGCCTGCGCAATACGTGTCATCGCTTCCTGAATGCCATCCGGGTGTTCTGCATCAGCGAAGTGCGACATCAGCGTCATTTCACCGACATTGGGCATAGCCCGCAGCTGTTGCCAGACCGTGGAAACTCTGTCTGGTAAGAAACCCAGCCGGTTCATGCCGCTGTTCACCTTCAGATAAACATCGAGCGGTGCGTTCAGGCGCGCATTCTGCAATGCTTTTAGCTGCCAGTTACTGTGCACACACGTTGTCAGACGATATTTGTCATATATCGTCAGGTCGTCGGCGTGGAAAAAACCCTCCAGCATTAATATCGGGCCTTTCCATCCCCGCTCGCGCAGGGTTATCGCCTCTTCAAGATTGAGCATGGCAAAACCGTCGGTTGTGCCCAGCGCATTCCATACTCGTTCAATGCCATGTCCGTAAGCATTGGCTTTCACTACCGACCAGACGCGGGCGTCCGGTGCGGCCTGGCGAGTAATGGCCAGATTTTGTTTTAACGCCTGCAGGTCAATGCTGGCCAGTATCGGGCGGGTCATCTCTCATCCTTATCAGTTATGGGCGCCGTGTAAATGCCGTGGCCGAGAGGGGGTAAACCCCGGGCTGTAACGCGCCACGCTCAAATCGTCGTAAGGAATGGCTGGGGTACGACCAGATAAAATATCGCTCAGCAGCTGGCCGGATCCACAGGCCATGGTCCAGCCCAGTGTGCCATGACCCGTATTAAGCAGCAGATTTTTAAAGCGGGTTCGTCCCACGACCGGCGTACCGTCCGGGGTCATCGGACGCAGTCCGGTCCAGAATGTAGCCTGCTCCACATGACCGCCGCGCGGGAAAAGATCGCGTACAACCATCTCCAGCGTTTCGCGGCGAGGCTGCAGCAATTCGGTATTGAAGCCAACAATCTCCGCCATGCCGCCAACGCGAATACGGTTATCAAAGCGGGTTATGGCGATCTTGTAGGTTTCATCAAGGATAGTAGAAACCGGGGCCCCATCATCCTGCGCCACCGGAATGGTCAAGGAATAACCTTTAAGCGGATAGACCGGAATATCAACAATACCTTTGAGCATCGCCGTGGAGTAAGAGCCAAACGCCATCACATAAGCATCGGCTTTAATAATTTCATCCCCACACTGGACGCCATATATTTGCTCACCCTCGCTGAGTAGCTTATCGACCGGGGTGTTAAAGCGGAACGTGACGCCCGCTTGCTCGGCCATCTGCGCCAGGCGCTGGGTAAACAGCTGGCAATCACCGGTTTCGTCATTTGGTAAACGCAAGCCGCCGGTCAGCTTATGCGCCACTTCCGCCAGCGCGGGTTCGACTTCCGCCAGGCGGTTTGCTTCAAGCAACTGATATGGCACGCCCGCATCTTCGAGCACGGCGATATCGCGGGTGGCGTTCTCATACTGTTGAGCAGTACGGAACAGCTGTAACGTTCCACCCTGACGTCCTTCATACTCAATGCCGGTAGAGGCGCGCAGCGCTTTCAGGCAATCACGGCTGTATTCCGCCAGCCGTACCATGCGTCCTTTGTTTTCCATGTAGTGGCTGGTGTCGCAGTTACGCAGCATTTGCCACATCCATTTCAACTGGAACTGAGTCCCGTCGAGACGGACGGCCAGCGGGGCATGGCGCTGAAACATCCATTTAATTGCTTTAAGCGGTACGCCGGGCGCCGCCCATGGTGCTGCATACCCTGGAGAGATTTGTCCGGCGTTTGCCGCACTGGTTTCCAGTGCCGGACCGGGCTCACGATCAATGACGGTGACATCATGTCCAGCCTGACTTAAGTACCAGGCGCTGGTCACGCCAACGACACCACTTCCCAGTATGACAACTCGCATAGCCACTCCGTTAACAGTAAAAGAACAATCATCTAATTACATCTTGATAACTCAGTTGAAAATATTATTCAACATATGGCTTTTTTATGGTGACTTATCTCACATATGGCGGTGATTGCTGGGAACTCCCGGCTTTGGAATCTCATGCTGTGCGTTATTTTTATCCAGCATAAAATTTTGCGGATATGCCTTTTTTCTGCGCTTCGCTAACGTGAAATCGCAAAGAAAAAATTTCTGCCGCAGCACGTTTTTTAACACCATGATCTATGCTTGAAATGAGGTACTCCACACAGAGAGTGCCGCCAACAATGAGGGTGCGCGAATGGCTACGATTGATTCCATGAACAAGGACAGCACACGGTTAAGCGATGGACCCGACTGGACGTTTGATCTGCTGGATGTCTATCTGGCGGAAATAGACCGCGTGGCGAAACTCTACAGACTGGATACCTACCCGCACCAAATCGAGGTGATCACCTCCGAACAGATGATGGATGCCTACTCCAGCGTCGGGATGCCAATCAACTATCCGCACTGGTCGTTTGGTAAGAAGTTTATTGAAACCGAGCGCTTGTATAAGCATGGTCAGCAGGGGCTGGCCTATGAAATCGTCATTAACTCCAATCCGTGTATCGCATATCTGATGGAAGAGAACACCATCACCATGCAGGCGCTGGTGATGGCGCATGCCTGCTACGGACATAACTCTTTCTTCAAAAATAACTACCTGTTTCGTAGCTGGACGGATGCCAGCTCCATTGTCGACTATCTGATCTTCGCGCGAAACTACATTACCCAGTGTGAAGAGCGTTACGGTGTGGATGAAGTCGAAAAGCTCCTCGACTCCTGCCATGCGCTGATGAACTACGGCGTGGACCGTTACAAACGACCGCAAAAAATCTCGCTACAGGAAGAGAAAGCCCGGCAGAAAAGCCGTGAAGAGTATCTACAAAGCCAGGTGAATATGCTGTGGCGCACGCTGCCGAAGAAAGAGGAAGAGAAAACCATTTCCGAAGCACGGCGATATCCTTCCGAGCCGCAAGAAAACCTGCTCTATTTTATGGAAAAAAACGCGCCGCTACTGGAGTCCTGGCAGCGTGAGGTCTTACGCATCGTGCGCAAGGTCAGCCAGTATTTTTATCCGCAGAAACAGACGCAGGTGATGAATGAAGGCTGGGCCACCTTCTGGCATTACACCATCCTTAACCACCTTTATGATGAAGGTAAAGTTACCGAGCGTTTTATGCTGGAGTTTCTGCATAGCCATACTAACGTGGTTTTCCAGCCGCCGTACAATAGTCCGTGGTATAGCGGGATAAACCCTTACGCGCTGGGCTTTGCGATGTTCCAGGATATCAAGCGTATCTGTCAGTCCCCCACCGAGGAAGACAGGTACTGGTTCCCGGATATTGCCGGTTCCGACTGGTTGGAAACGCTGCATTTTGCGATGCGCGATTTTAAAGATGAGAGTTTTATCAGTCAGTTCCTGTCACCAAAAGTGATGCGCGATTTCCGCCTGTTCACCGTGCTGGATGACGATCGCCACAATTACCTGGAGATTTCCGCTATCCATAATGAGGAAGGATATCGTGAAATTCGTAGCCGACTGTCGTCGCAATATAATCTCAGCAACCTGGAGCCGAATATTCAAGTCTGGAATGTCGATCTGCGCGGCGACCGTTCGCTCACCTTACGTTATATTCCGCATAACCGTGCCCCGCTGGATAAGGGACGCAAAGAGGTACTGAAACATGTGCACCGGTTATGGGGTTTTGACGTGATGCTGGAGCAGCAGAATGAAGATGGCAGCGTGGAGCTGCTGGAGCGTTGCCCGCCGAGGATGAACGGTCTGTAAATCTTATTGCCGGATGGCGACGCTAAAGCGTGTTATCCGGCATTGCGTAATTAGCGTCCCTGAATAGCTAAATCGCCCGGCAGGTTTTTTTGCATACGATGCCAAATCTCGCCGCTGTCGTGACCATAGCGGCGCACCGTTTCATAAACCTGCTCATGAGCGCCCTGCTCACACAGTTCTGACAGCTTACGATAGAAGCTCAGCGCCAGACCACGCGCTTCTGGATTAGCAAAATAATGACGACCAATACGGGTATATAACCCTTTCATTCCGTTGAGGATCAGACCGTATATGGGGTTACCGGACGCAAATGCCAGACCGCGAAAAATGTTGTAGTCCAGATCGGCGAACGCATCAGCGTGGTCAGCTACCTGATTTGCCGTCGCCAACACCTCCTGCGCTTTGTCAGGATGCTGGCGAAACGCGGTACGGATAAAGATGGTTGAAATGTTGGTGCGCACAGACAGCAGATTATCGATCAACTGCGGTACGCTCTCGTGATCGAGGCGCGCCAGCGTTTCAAGAATATTCAACCCGGAGGTTTCCCAGAAGTTATTCACCTTCGTCGGTTTGCCGTGTTGAATGGTCAACCAGCCGTCCCGCGCCAGACGCTGTAATACTTCGCGCAACGTAGTACGTGTCACTCCGATCAGTTCAGAGAGTTCACGTTCAGCGGGCAAAATAGTGCCAGGTGGGAAGCGGTTATTCCAGATACTCTCAATGATGTACTCTTCCGCGAACCCCGCCGGGCTTTGCGCCTTAATGACCATAGTAATAATTCCATTACACAGCAAAACATAGTTACAGTTATCATACCAGACGGGTTTCATAGCTGATAGCTGACGAAATGAAGAAAAAGTGGATCAAGGCTTCATTTTCCAGATAACACTGATACTCACTCCCCCCTTGCCATTCACGTGAAGAGCTTGCCTGCGCCCCCTCCTCCCGCTAAGCTTTGCGGTCAAACATAAAAACATCATTTCATTTTTAAAGGTAGGGAAATCACCATGGAGCTATCATGGAGCCGCGCGATGTGGCGCAATTTTTTAGGTCAGTCGCCAGACTGGTATAAACTTGCACTGCTCATCTTCTTAGTCGCTAACCCGATTATTTTTTTCATCAATCCCTTTATTGCAGGCTGGTTGTTGGTGGCCGAGTTCATTTTTACGCTGGCAATGGCGCTAAAATGTTATCCGCTGCTGCCGGGCGGGCTGTTGGCAATTGAAGCTGTCATCATTGGCATGACCAGCGCCGCGCATGTACGTGAAGAAGTTGCCGCCAACCTTGAGGTGTTACTGCTGCTGATGTTTATGGTGGCAGGCATCTACTTTATGAAGCAACTGCTGTTGTTTATTTTCACCCGTCTTCTGCTCAGCATTCGTTCCAAGTCACTGCTGTCACTCTCCTTTTGCATTGCTGCCGCCTTCCTGTCCGCGTTTCTTGACGCGTTGACCGTCGTTGCCGTGGTGATAAGCGTAGCGGTCGGTTTTTATGGCATCTACCATCGCGTGGCCTCTTCCCGTGGGGAAGATAACAATATGCTCGATGACAGCCATATCGATCAGCACAACAAGGTCGTTCTGGAGCAGTTCCGTGGTTTTCTGCGTAGCCTGATGATGCACGCAGGCGTCGGTACGGCGTTAGGCGGCGTAATGACCATGGTTGGTGAACCGCAAAACCTGATTATCGCCAAAGCTGCTGGCTGGCACTTTGGCGACTTCTTCCTGCGCATGTCACCGGTCACCGTTCCGGTGCTAATTTGCGGTCTGCTAACCTGCGTGCTGGTCGAGAAATTACGTTGGTTCGGCTATGGCGAAACGCTGCCGGAGACCGTCCGCGATGTCCTGCAAAAATTTGACGATCAGAGCCGTCAGCAGCGAACCCGCCAGGACAAGATCAAACTGATTATCCAGGCGATTATCGGCGTCTGGCTGGTGGTCGCCCTGGCACTGCATCTGGCGGAAGTGGGATTAATTGGTCTGTCAGTGATTATTCTGGCAACGTCGTTAACCGGCGTTACCGACGAACATGCTATAGGCAAAGCCTTTACCGAGTCGCTGCCCTTCACCGCCCTGCTGACCGTGTTCTTCTCTGTTGTTGCGGTGATCATCGATCAGCAGCTCTTTTCGCCGATTATTCAGTTCGTTTTACAAGCCTCTGAACACGCGCAATTAACGCTGTTCTATCTGTTTAATGGTCTGCTGTCGTCTATCTCTGATAACGTCTTTGTCGGCACTATCTACATCAACGAAGCCAAAGCGGCCCTGGAACAGGGGACTATCAGCCTTAATCAGTATGAACTGTTAGCGGTGGCGATTAACACCGGGACCAACTTGCCTTCCGTGGCCACACCAAACGGGCAGGCGGCGTTCCTGTTTCTGCTGACTTCCGCCCTGGCACCATTGATTCGCCTCTCTTATGGTCGCATGGTATGGATGGCTCTGCCTTATACCCTTGTCCTGACGCTCGTCGGGTTGCTTTGCGTGGAGTTCACACTTGTTCCAATGACCGAATGGATGACCCAGTCGGGCTGGTTAGCTACACTTTCATAACAATTAGCCGGGCAAATCACTGCCCGGTTTGACTTTTTGCATGATAATTATCCGATTACGCAAATTTTCAATTCCCGCTAGTGGCGCATAAAGTGAATTGGTTTAAACTGCGGTCTCTACGCATGTTGCAGGGAAATTATTATGTTGCGATTTTTAAACCAGTGTTCCCGTGGTCGTGGAGCGTGGTTATTGTTGGCGTTTACCGCCTTTGCGCTGGAACTCGTTGCGTTGTGGTTCCAGCACGTCATGCTGCTAAAACCTTGCGTGTTGTGTATTTATGAACGTAGCGCATTATTTGGCGTGATGGGTGCGGGACTGGTGGGGGCTATCGCGCCAAAAACACCGCTGCGCTATGTGGCAATGGTTATCTGGATTTACAGTGCCTGGCGCGGTCTTCAGTTAGCGTATGAACACACCATGATTCAGCTTCATCCGTCACCATTTATGACCTGTGATTTTGCCGCGCGCTTTCCGAGCTGGTTACCGCTGGATAAATGGCTGCCGCAGGTGTTTGTGGCATCGGGCGACTGCGCTGAGCGTCAGTGGTCGTTTTTAACCCTCGAAATGCCGCAGTGGCTGCTCGGGATCTTCGCCGCATATCTTGTTGTGGCGATACTGGTCGTCATAGCACAACCGTTTAAACCGAAAAAACGTGACCTTTTCGGTCGCTAACAGAGACGCTCCTTCGGGAGCGTTTTTTTTTGGCTTAAATTCATTGCCTGCTGGCATCTATAAGATGTATATTAAATACATCTTATAGATGCCACACGAAGGAGATGTCTTATGTCCCATTTACGCATCCCGGCAAACTGGAAAGTTAAACGCTCTACTCCCTTCTTTACGAAAGACAATGTTCCTGCGGCACTGCTCTCCCACCACAACACCGCTGCGGGGGTGTTTGGACAGCTCTGCGTGATGGAAGGCACAGTAACGTATTATGGCTTTGCCAATGAAGACGCAAAAGAACCCGAAGTGAAAGTAGTGATTAATGCCGGCCAGTTCGCGACCAGCCCACCACAATACTGGCATCGCGTTGAATTAAGTGACGATGCGCAATTCAACATCAATTTCTGGGTTGAAGACGACAACCATGGAGATGAGATGTATCAGGCGAAAAAATCTTAACCCTTAACGCCTGCTAATCGATGGGCGGCTCAGTCCGCCCATGAAGGTTTGTTCAGGATATGATCCTGCCAGTCGCGCACTTCTGATTCTTTTACCGCAATATGACGTACCGAAATACGTTCGCCATGCATTGCCACTTTCGACCCGGTCAGCAACGGATGCCATTCTGGCAACCCTTTTCCTTCCGCCAGCAGACGATAGGCGCAGGTCATCGGCAACCATTCAAAGGTAGGCAGATTATCACGCGTGAGTTTGATGCAGTCCGGCTCGTATTCGAATCGACGTTCGTAGTTACGGCACTGGCAGGTTTTAATATTGAGCTGCTTACAGGCGACGTTGGTAAAATAGATTTCGTCGGTGTCTTCATCCATCAGCTTATGCAGGCAGCATTGGCCACACCCATCACATAATGACTCCCACTCGGCATCGGTCATTTCATCAAGGGTTTTACTTTGCCAGAAAGGTATGTCGCTCATCAGGGTATCCGCTATCGTAATAAAGCTGCACCTTATAACCAGTCTGGCACGCTGATGCAAGTTTTGCCGCCCGAAAAGGCGGCAAGCAGAGATTACAGCACTCGGGTGGTCAGAGTTTGTCCGTGGAAACTGATAGCCAGTTCATCACCACTACTTAACGGTCCAACCCCTGCTGGCGTACCCGTCAGCACCACATCGCCCGCTTTGAGCGTAAAGAAACGGCTCATGTAGGCAATCAAAGGAACAATGGGATGGATCATATCTGCCGTCGAGCCGTGCTGACGCGTTTCGCCGTTTACCGTCAAGCCGAGCATTGTATCCTGCGGATCACCATCAAATTCCGCCACCGGGATAAATCCTGACAGCGGGCATGAATTATCAAAGCCCTTGGCTTTTTCCCACGGCTGACCGGCTTTCTTCATTTTGCCCTGAATATCGCGCAGGGTTAGATCCAGCGCTACGCCATAGCCAGCGATGGCTTTACGCACATGTTCTTCTGTCGCCTGGCGTAAGGTTGCGCCAATCAGTACCGCCAGCTCAACCTCATGGTGAACCGACCCCATATCGGATGGTATCGCCAGCGGCTGGCGCAAATCACACAGCGCAGTTTCCGGTTTGATAAACAGTACCGGCTCTTCCGGGGTGGTTCCCCCCATCTCTTTTATATGGTTGGCATAGTTACTGCCTACGCAAACCACCTTACTCACCGGATAATCCAGCAGAGCACCATGCCAGTTGTGATGTTGATACATTACTTTCCCCTAACGTAGTCATAGATTTCAGGTACTGCATCGATGGAACGTGCTGCTGCCGGATGCAGTTTAACGTTTAGCGTCTGATGTATTTTGTTTGGCCGCTGCCAGATGCTGTTTGAGCAAATCTTCTGGCAGTGGCGGTATTTGTAAATAATAGCCCTGCTCGATTAGCGCCTGTTTTACTTTTTCAAGATCGGCATTAACCAGTTTTTTTCGACCATCAAGCGGCAACATCATTGCCAGCGTTGGCTGACCAAATCCTTTCATCAGTTCTTCAGGAACTCGCGAGAAATCGTCTTTTTTTTCGACATATAAATAAGTCTGGTCACGTTTGCTGCTTCGGTAGATCACACAAAACATATCTTTTACTCTGAATTCACGGAATGGTGGCTTGCCTCAATATAATACTGACTATAACATGCCTTATAGTCTTCGGAATATCACCCCGCGCTGGGGATGATAAATAGCAAATTGAGTAAGGCCAGGATGTCAAACACGCCAATCGAGCTTAAAGGCAGTAGCTTCACCTTATCAGTGGTTCATTTACATGAAGCAGAACCCGAGGTTATTCGTCAGGCGTTGGAAGACAAAATCGCGCAGGCCCCTGCATTTTTAAAACATGCGCCCGTAGTGGTTAACGTGAGTGGTCTTGAAAGCCCGGTAAACTGGTCGGCGCTGCAGGAAGTTGTCGCGTCTACCGGCTTGCGAATTATCGGCGTTAGCGGATGCAAAGACGCTCGATTAAAGGCTGAAATTGACGAAATGGGACTTCCTTTACTGACTGAAGGTAAAGAAAAAGCGCTTCGTCCCGCGCCTGTTGAGGCTCCAGTTCCCGTCCCGCCGCCGCAAAACGTTACTCCCATCACAAAAACACGATTAATAAATGTACCGGTTCGTTCCGGTCAGCGCATTTATGCTCCACAATGTGATCTGATTGTTACAAGCCACGTCAGTGCGGGCGCAGAGCTTATCGCTGATGGCAATATTCATGTTTATGGGATGATGAGAGGTCGAGCGCTGGCAGGCGCAAGCGGTGACCGGGAAGCGCAAATTTTTTGTACCCACCTGACGGCAGAACTGGTGTCTATCGCAGGTGTTTATTGGCTGAGTGATAAAATCCCAGCAGAATTTTATGGCAAAGCGGCACGCCTGCAATTAGCAGAGAACGCTTTGACAGTTCAACCGTTGAATTGATCCCTTTTTAACAAGGAATTTCTATGGCACGCATTATTGTTGTTACTTCGGGTAAAGGGGGCGTTGGCAAAACCACCTCCAGCGCGGCCATCGCTACAGGTTTGGCCCAGAAGGGAAAGAAAACTGTCGTTATTGATTTTGATATCGGCCTGCGTAACCTTGATCTGATTATGGGTTGTGAACGCCGCGTCGTTTACGACTTCGTCAACGTTATTCAGGGCGATGCGTCGTTAAATCAGGCGTTAATCAAAGATAAGCGTACCGAGAATCTCTTTATTCTTCCGGCTTCACAGACCCGCGATAAAGACGCGCTGACGCGTGAAGGCGTCGCAAAAGTTCTGGACGATCTGAAAGCGATGGACTTTGACTTCATCGTCTGCGATTCCCCGGCGGGTATCGAAACCGGCGCGCTGATGGCCCTGTATTTTGCTGATGAAGCCATCATCACCACAAACCCGGAAGTCTCTTCTGTACGCGACTCAGACCGTATTCTGGGTATTCTGGCGTCGAAATCCCGCCGTGCAGAAAACGGTGAAGAGCCGATTAAAGAGCATCTGTTGCTTACGCGCTACAACCCTGGCCGCGTAAATAAAGGTGACATGCTGAGCATGGAAGACGTACTGGAAATTCTGCGAATCAAGCTGGTTGGCGTGATTCCTGAAGATCAGTCAGTCCTGCGCGCGTCTAACCAGGGTGAGCCGGTTATTCTCGACATCAATGCTGATGCCGGTAAAGCCTATGCTGATACCGTAGACCGTCTGTTGGGAGAAGAACGTCCTTTCCGCTTCATTGAAGAAGAGAAGAAAGGTTTCCTCAAACGCCTGTTCGGAGGATAAGTTATGGCATTACTGGATTTTTTTCTCTCGCGGAAAAAGAGCACAGCGAACATCGCTAAAGAGCGACTGCAGATTATTGTTGCGGAACGTCGTCGTAGTGACGCCGAGCCACATTATTTACCGCAGCTAAGGAAGGATATTCTCGACGTTATCTGCAAGTATGTACAAATTGATCCAGAAATGGTCACCGTACAGCTTGAACAAAAAGACGGCGATATTTCGATCCTCGAGCTGAACGTAACATTACCTGAAGCAGAAGAGTCTAAATAACCTTTTGTGTAAATGCGTCATGGTTGCAAAAAAGGCAGATTATTCTGCCTTTTTTAATTTTCGTCCTTTGCCAATCTACAACACATTTATTCCAACGTAAACTTCGGGTAGTTTTCGGCAAAATAGCGGCGCAAATACTCAACGGTAATACGGATTTTTGCCGACGTCGCCAGGCGTGAAACATAAACCGCCCAAATATTTGCTGGTTGATAATACTCAGGCAATATGTGTATCAGATGTCCGCTGGCAATGTTGCCACAGACATCCCACCACGAACGCAGAGCAATTCCCTGGCCGTCAAGACACCATTGATGCACCACTTCGCCATGATTAGATGACAGAGGTCCGGTCACTTTAATTGAGTGAGTCCCCTCTTTATTGCGCATTTGCCAGATACCAAACGGATGGTCACGCTCTTTAATGACCAGACAGGGAAAAGTAGAGAGATCGTTCAGTTGCTTCGGCATTCCATGCTGCGCCACAAACTCCGGCGAGGCGCAAAGAATACGATAGTTAGTCGCCAGTTTACGGGCAATCAGATTAGGTGCGATATCATCCCCGATACGAATATCGAGATCGACGCCCTCATTCACCAGGTCCACCAGACGGTCTTCAACATCGAATCTCAGCTCCAGCTGTGGGTACTCTTTCGCCAGCGCAGACAATGCAGGAGCCACCACCCGGCGGCCAAAACCAAAACTGCTGATAATACGTAACATCCCTTGCGGGATCTGCCTGACATCGGACAGCTCGTCCATCATCTGATCGACATCATGCAGGATCCGCTGCGCCCATTCGTATATCCGCTCCCCCTCTTCCGTGATGGTCACCCGCCGTGTTGTCCGGTGTAATAGCACCACGTTCAGCGTCTGCTCCAGGAGGGCTACACGCTTACTGATATAAGCCGGTGATACACCCAACTCTTCGGCAACGGCGGCAAAACCCGCGCGGCGCGCAACCAGCATAAAGACGCGCAAATCATTTAACAGCGGCAGATTATTCATGATCTGTGTTTTATGTTTCACCAGTTAGGGGGATTAACTATCGTCCAGTCAATTATAGGATGAGGGGAAAGTCAATTTTGATGGCGTACAAGTGAGAGCTGCTATGAAGAAAACCTATCGTATTGCCGCTATCCCCGGAGATGGCATTGGTAAAGAAGTCCTGCCTGAAGGCATTCATGTGTTACAGGCAGCCGCCGAACGCTGGGGCCTGTCGCTTAGCTTTGAACAAATAGAGTGGGCCAGTTGCGAATACTACGCCCATCACGGCAAGATGATGCCGGATAACTGGCGTGAACAGCTGCAATCCTTCGATGCTATCTATTTTGGTGCCGTGGGCTGGCCGGACACCGTCCCGGACCACATTTCACTATGGGGTTCGCTGCTTAAGTTTCGCCGCGAATTCGATCAGTATGTTAACCTGCGCCCGGTGCGGCTGTTTCCCGGCGTCCCTTGTCCGCTGGCGGGCAAACAGCCGGGAGACATTGATTTCTACGTCGTGCGTGAGAACACCGAGGGGGAGTACTCTTCCCTCGGCGGACGTGTGAGCGAAGGTACCGAACACGAGATGGTGATCCAGGAGTCGGTTTTCACCCGTCGTGGTGTCGACCGTATATTGCGTTACGCCTTTGAACTGGCGCAAAGCCGCCCGCGCAAAACGCTAACCTCAGCGACTAAATCAAACGGTCTTGCCATCAGTATGCCCTACTGGGACGAGCGCGTCGAAGCGATGGCGGCCAACTATCCAGAGATCCGCTGGGATAAACAGCATATTGATATTCTCTGCGCCCGCTTTGTGATGCAGCCGGAACGTTTTGACGTCGTGGTCGCTTCCAATCTGTTTGGCGATATTCTCTCCGATCTCGGTCCGGCCTGTACCGGTACAATTGGCATTGCGCCATCAGCCAACCTAAACCCGGAACGCATCTTCCCGTCCCTGTTCGAGCCGGTACACGGTTCAGCCCCTGATATCTACGGTAAAAATATCGCCAACCCAATCGCGACAATCTGGGCTGGCGCGATGATGCTCGACTTCCTTGGTCACGGTGATGCCAACTATAAGGCCGCCCACGACGGCATTTTGGCGGCAATTGAGCAAGTTATTGCCAGCGGCCCGAAAACGCCAGATATGAAAGGTAACGCCACCACACAGCAGGTTGGTGAGGCCATTAGTCGGGCATGGCGCCTTTAAGCTTCGTGCCATTAAAAACGGGAGCACCCGGCTCTAATACCGATCAGTTAAGCATGTATGGAGAACATGTGATTCTTACTCAGGATTCCGTTCACCTCAGCGCTGTCATTTCTTGAAACGCAGTTACCCGTGAACGGGCAAGGGAGGCTCACCGCCTCCTCCCTTGCAACCCAGGCTCCCGGCGGGATTGTAAAGGGCGTGGCGGAGAACGCCCTTTACACGCTCACAGGAATCAGTATCTCAGAGAAACGATGAACATGAGGTGAACGGAACCCTTTCTCTGATATTGCATGTTCATTACTTCCGCTAATACTGGTTGATGCTTTCTGATACTGAGACGCTAACTGACTAGCATTAAAGCATCCGGTTCCCGTTTTAGCTTGCTTACTGCGGATACTCCAACAGCAGCGCGTTAAGACGCTCAGCCATCAGTTCGCCACGCCAGCCGGAAATCAGCTCAGGCAGGGATTGCTGCGGCTTTAATTTCCAGTGCCAGTTAAGCAACTGGTTGATCTGGCGGCGTGAAGCCAGCAGCTCGACGCTGAGATTTTGCTCCGCACTGACTTCGGCAACCAGCGCCTTAATGGCTTTGAACGCCTTGCGGTAGCCTGGCATATCCATCAAATTCAGTAGCGGTTGCGGCAGCGACGCCTCCGGTAAAGCCTGCGCTTTCTCGACAAGGGAAATCAGCGTCTTGCCGTGGAAGCGAATTTCGCTGCCGGACAGCCCCAGGCTGTCCAGTTCGCCCAGACTACCCGGCATATAACGCGCCACCGCCCATAAGTGTTCTTCACGCACCACGAAGTTTACCGCCAGATCGCGCTCGCGCGCTTTACGCAGTCGCCAGTCGGCAAGCAGTTGCAGACAGGCCAACTGACGGGTACGCAGTTGCCAGGCGTTGGTGATCTCGCGCCAGGCATCCTCGGGCGCCAGAATCTCCTGGCGACGCTGCTGCATTAAGCGACATTCGTCCAGCGCGGCGGGCAGCCAGCCGCTGGCTTCGGTTTCAGCCATCAGCGTTGTGGTGATCGGTAACAGATACCAGACGTCAGCCGCCGCGTATTCACACTGACGCTCGGTCAGCGGCCTGGCCAGCCAGTCGGTACGGGATTCGCTTTTGTCCAGGGCTATGCCGGTAAACTCTTCCACCATCGCGGCAAACCCCCACGACAGCGGACGACCGCAAAAAGCGGCGAGGATTTGCGTGTCAATCAACGGCTGCGGGAGTTCCCCAAAGGCATTGAGAAACACCTCCAGATCTTCACTACCGGCATGCAGAAACTTAGTTATCGCCGTATCACGTAAAATATCACGTAGTGGCGACCAGTCAGTGATCCCCTGTGGGTCAATCAGAGCAACGTGTTTGCCATCAAACAGCTGGATCAACCCCAACTGCGGATAATAGGTACGCGTGCGAACAAATTCGGTATCCAGGGCTATCGCCGGAAATTCACGGACGGCTTCGCACAGCGTGGCCAACGCGTCGTCCGTAGTGATCATTTGATAATTCAAATCGTGCTCTCTTAGGTTTACGCCAAAAAAAACGCCGGATTACCCGGCGTTTTCTGCTGGCTGACTTAACGCTCAGCCTTTATTGTCCACTTTGGCACGTGCTTCGTCACGTAATTCTCGTCGCAAAATCTTTCCAACGTTAGATTTTGGCAACTCATCACGAAACTCCACCAGCTTCGGTACTTTATAGCCCGTCAGATGGCGACGACAAAAAGTGACCAGCGCCTCTTCGGTTAGCGAGGCATCTTTCTTCACCACGAAGATTTTCACCGCCTCACCGCTGCTGCCCGATGGAACGCCAACCGCAGCGACTTCCTGTACGCCAGAATGTTGCATCACCACGTCTTCAATTTCATTCGGATAAACGTTAAAGCCGGACACCAGGATCATATCTTTCTTACGATCGACAATCCGCAGGAAGCCTTCATCATCCATCACCGCAATATCGCCAGTGTGCAACCAGCCGTCTTTGACGATTTCATCAGTCGCATCCGGTCGCTGCCAGTAACCCAGCATCACCTGCGGACCTTTCACGCACAGTTCGCCCGGCTCTCCCGGCGGCACTTCGTTATCGTCGTCATCCACCAGCTTGACCTCGGTGGAAGGAACCGGTAAACCGATACTGCCGCTGTGGTAGTCGATATCGTGAGGGTTAACACTCACCAGCGGAGCGCACTCCGTCAGGCCATAGCCTTCCAGCAGATACTGACCCGTCAGCTTCACCCAACGCTCGGCCACCGCCTGTTGAACCGGCATGCCGCCGCCTGCAGAAAGATGCAGTGAGGAGAAATCCAGTTGCTGGAACTCTTTGTTATTCAGCAGCGCGTTAAACAGCGTGTTGACGCCAGTCATTGCGGTGAAGGGGTATTTCGCCAGCTCTTTGACCAGTCCCGGAATATCGCGCGGATTCGTAATCAGCAGGTTTTGACCGCCCAGCTCAATAAACAGCAGGCAGTTCATTGTCAGCGCGAAAATGTGATACAGCGGTAAGGCCGTTACCACCAGCTCTTTACCCGGATGCAGCAACGGTCCGTAGGTGGCGTTAACCTGCTCAAGGTTAGCCAGCATGTTGCGGTGCGTGAGCATCGCGCCTTTCGCCACACCGGTTGTCCCGCCGGTATATTGCAGGAACGCCAGATCCTCCGACACCACTTCAGGCTTCACATACTGCATGCGATAACCGTTTTGCAGCGCACTGCGAAACGAGATGGCATCCGGCAGGTGATATTTTGGCACCAGGCGCTTAATGTACTTCACGACAAAGTTAACCAGCGTCCCTTTGGCGGTAGAAAGTTGATCGCCCATACGCGTCAGGATCACGTGTTGCACCGACGTTTTATCGACCACCTTCTCCAGCGTGTGAGCAAAGTTAGACACGATGACAATCGCCGACGCGCCGCTGTCATTGAGCTGGTGTTCCAGCTCGCGAGGCGTGTACAGGGGGTTCACGTTCACGACGATCATGCCAGCACGTAAAATCCCAAACAGGGCGACCGGATATTGCAGCAGGTTCGGCATCATCAGCGCGACGCGATCGCCCTTTTTCAGCCCGAGCCCTTGTTGCAAATAGGCCGCAAACGCCCGGCTGCGCTCTTCAAGCTTGCGGAAGGTCATCACCTCCCCCATGTTTACAAACGCGGGCTGATCGGCATAGCGCCTTACTGAGTGTTCAAAGAGTTCCACCAGGGATTGATAACGGTCAGGATTGATCTCCGCAGGGACACCAGCGGGATAACGGTTAAGCCAAACCTTTTTCAATACATCACCTCTAAAATGCATATTCGTCGTCATCACAACCCCAGGCAATAAACAAACTGTTAACATAATATTAACTCAGCGTACCAGTTTGTTTATTACACAACGACAAGGTTGCGAAGCACGTCACTATTTATTTTTCTTATATCCACATTAATGCAGAAACAGCGGACGAGCCGCTGTTTCTTTTACTAATAAAACAAAGAGTTACTCAGTTACTATGGTCTGAACCTGTGCCGGACCGGGATTGTACCATCCCCATCCGCCGTAGCCACCGTAAGGCCAGCCACGCGCGCCGTAGAACCAGGGGTCGATCGGCTGAGGCGGCATAACAATCTGCTGAGTAATATGCCAGCGTTTATAACCGGTTACCTGCATCAGCATGAATTTATACGGCGTACTGCCAATTTTTCCGTCCACTGTTCCGCTAATCGGACCGACGACGGTAACCAGTTGACCACGAAAATCCACCGGGTCGAGAAAGCCGTTTACATCGGCAAAAATTCGTCCGCGAGAGGCTTCGCCCAGCACGGGGCGCGCCCCGCTATCGAGAGGAACCGTGGCAATTTCCAGACGGGATTTCCCCTGCTGGTTCTGAATATCCACCACTTTGCCGCCGAAACGCGCTTCCTGTCCGACATAAAGCTGCGGCGCATTCATCACCCGCACCAGATCCTGCTGTGGCGTAGGGCTTGAGCCTTTAATCGCATCCGGGATGGTAACGCAGCCGCTTAGCATTAACGCCAATACGCCCGCCAACACACCTTTCACTACCTGCTTTTGCACCGCCATATTGCGACTCCCTCTTCTTAGCGCCTGCCCCGGAAAATTCACCGATGCGGGTCACTGACGACTGCGCGAATTAACCGGGGATGTACTACTAAGATTCATTCTTTACCGGGAAGTTTCTTCCACGCCACGGTGTTACGTAAATAAACCGGTTCAGCATGTTCAACGGCCACAGTCTTACCGGCAGCCAGCAATTGCGTGGCGACAGGCAGCATGTCTTCAGCCGCCGGCAGCAGAACAGCGCCATCGCTCAGCGTCAGGCCGCTGTCTTTACCCAGTTCAGGCCAGGCAGGCCACCCAGTTCCGACAGTGACCCATTCGCCAGACAGTTGCAGCAAGCGTTCATGTACTTGTTCAGGCGTTAACACGGCTTCGGTTTCTTCACCGCGCCAGATGCCATTTTCATCACGCTGGTATTCGGCCCAGTAAACCTCGCCCATTCGCGCATCAATCGCCGCCAGCACGCGGGTGGCGCCAGACTTACGCCAGGCCCCCTGTGCCATGGTCGCCAGGGTAGAGACGCCGATCATCGGCAAATTCGCGCCTAACGCCAACCCCTGAGCAATGCCAATCCCGATACGTACGCCGGTGAAACTGCCTGGGCCGCGACCAAACGCCAGGGCGTCGATATCGGATAAGGCTAATTCGCCAGCGGCCAGGATCTCCTGGACCATCGGTAAAATTCGTTGGGTATGTTCTCGTGGGCAAAGCTCGAAATGAGCTTTGATAGTACCGTCATTCCACAGGGCAACAGAGCACGCCTCTGTGGCGGTATCGATAGCCAGAATTCGCATGGGTGTTTGTGATCAGATCAATAAATTTGGCGCGCATCTTACCACACTCCGTAACAAATTACTCAGTCGATGGTATGGCAAGAAAACGGACAGCACGCGCAATGTCACGCGTGCGCGGCGCAGGCGGAAGACTCGCCAGGAAGGTAGCGCCGTAGGGTCGCATCACCAGGCGGTTGTCGCAAATGACCAGCACGCCGCGATCGTCTGCGTCACGAATCAGTCGTCCTACCCCCTGTTTCAGGGTGATTACCGCATCCGGGAGTTGAACCTCGTCGAAGGGATCGCCGCCGCGCAGGCGACAGTCTTCCATCCGGGCTTTTAACAGCGGGTCATCCGGCGAAGTGAACGGAAGTTTATCGATAATGACCAGCGACAGCGTATCGCCACGCACGTCTACCCCTTCCCAGAAGCTGCTGGTAGCAACCAGTAACGCATTACCTGCGCTGACAAACTGCTGTAACAGTTGCCCTTTACTGGTTTCGCCCTGCAACAGGACCGGCAGCGTCATGGTGGCGCGGAATTGTTCTGCCAGATCGCGCATCATCGCGTGTGAGGTACACAGCATAAAGCAGCGACCGTTGTTTGCTTCAATAATGGGACGCAGCATTGACGCTAACTGGCGCGCGGCTCCCGGCTGGTTGGTTTGCGGGAGATTACGCGGCACGCAGAGCAGCGCCTGACGCGTGTAATCAAAAGGACTCGGCAACAGCATCGACTCGGCGTCATCTATGCCCAGCCGCGCAGTGAAATGATGAAGGTCATCGTTTACCGACAGCGTCGCGGAGGTAAAAATCCAACAGCCCGGCTTTTGTTCCATCACTTCTTTGAATTTATCCGCCACGGTGAGCGGCGTTAGCGCAAGAGTGAAATGGCGGGAGGTGCATTCATACCAATAGCTGAAGCCTGGCTGGTTAATCTCTTTCAGGCGCTTCAAACGGGCGCGATAAAGCGTGGCACGCTCAAACGCAGCATCCAACAACGCCGAACGTCCAAGAGACAGTTTCGCCACATCGTAACACAGCTCCAGCGTGTCATCGAGCAACAAAAACGCGCGCTGCACACGCTGGTCAGCCAGCAGTTCGCGCAGATTGCCGCGATAGCCCGGCTCGCCAAGTTGCAGGCGGAAATCCTGCGCGCTTTGCGCCAGGCGATCGGCGCACTTCTGCAACTGCTGAGTGTCTTTCAGCTCGGTGCGATAGGCAATGGTGATGTCTTTCGCCAGGTCTAACAACTGACGACTGGAGAGCGATTGGCCAAAGTACTGGCTGGCGATATCCGGTAACTGATGCGCTTCATCGAAGATCATCACTTCAGCTTCGGGGATCAGTTCGCCAAACCCGCTCTCTTTCACCACCATATCAGCGAGAAACAGATGGTGGTTGACCACAACCACATCTGCCTCCATCGCATTTTTACGCGCTTTAACGACAAAACACTCTTTGTACAGCGGGCAGTCGCTGCCCAGACAATTGTCGTTGGTGCTGGTGACCAGCGGCCAGGCCTGAGAATCTTCCGCCACGCTGACGCAGGTACTGATGTCGCCATCAAGGGTTTGATTTGACCAGGAGCGCAGCAGAATGACGTCGCTTAAGGTTTGTACCGGCAGGTCGCCGCCCGCCAGCGCCTGCTGTTCAAGGCGTTCCAGACACAGATAGTTGGAGCGCCCTTTCAGCAGCGCCAGTTTGCCGGTGAATTCCAGCGCCTTTGCGACAGTCGGGAGATCGCGGCTATAAAGCTGATCCTGCAATGCTTTCGAACCGGTAGAGACGATGACTTTTTTACCCGCACGCAACGCAGGTGCCAGATAAGCGTAGGTTTTACCCGTTCCGGTTCCGGCTTCTACAACAAGCGGCTGTGATTTTTCAATGGCATGGCTAACGGCGAAGGCCATCTGCCGCTGTGGTTCACGCGGTTTAAAACCCGGTATCGCTTTAGCCAACTGACCGTCTGCTGCAAAATCGTCCGTCACACTGCCCCCTGTTCATTTGAACAGGGATTATGTCAGGCCAGCGGGTCTTTCGCCAGTTGAAGAGGTGACGTAGGCACAACATTATGGCAGTCTTGGCGCAACCTGAAGCCATTATGAAAAACGTAAATGAGGAATGATTTATGACAATTGTGCGCATTGATGCCGAAGCGCGTTGGTCCGACGTGGTTATCCATAACAACACGTTGTATTACACCGGTGTACCGGAAAACCTGGATGCAGACGCCTTTGAACAAACGGCGAATACGCTGGCGCAAATTGACGCAGTTCTGGAAAAACAGGGCAGCAACAAGTCACGTATTCTTGATGCCACCCTTTTTCTGGCAGATAAAAGTGACTTTGCCGCAATGAACAAAGCCTGGGACGCGTGGGTCGTTGCCGGTCACGCGCCGGTACGTTGTACGGTCCAGGCCGGGTTGATGAACCCGAAATACAAAGTAGAGATCAAGATTATCGCTGCGGTGTAAGCGACGTTACTCGTCTTCATCTTCGAAACGCGCCACGATCCGCTCGCCGGTATGGGTGGCGCGTAACTCTTCAGCAACCAGAGCAATCGCTTGTCCGCTGCTCATCCCTTGCGACATCAGTTCCTGAATACGCTCGACTGCTTTTTGCTGCTGCTCATGACTGAGTGAAGGTAAACCTGCAAACATTGTTAACTCCTGCTAAATTGTCTGCGCTAATTATTTCATGCTACCGGGCGGTTAGCCAGTAGAGTAGCAACGAGTCAGGACAGATGAAGACGTTATCTCCCGCAGTAATCACATTACCCTGGCGTCAGGACGCCGCTGAACGCTATTTTTCGACCTTAAGCCATCTCCCCTGGGCGATGCTGTTGCATTCGGGTCATGCTGACCATCCACATAACCGTTTTGATATTCTGGTGGCGGATCCCGTCGCCACGCTGGTTACGCGCGCAGAAGAAACCGTTGTCTATGACGGACACGCAACTGTACGCACGCTTGATGACCCAATGACGGTATTACATTCAGCGCTCAGCGCACGGGGGATTCACCCTAGCTATCACCCCAATCTGCCGTTTCAGGGCGGCGCGTTAGGTCTGTTTGGCTACGATCTTGGCAGAAGATTTGAATCGCTGCCCACGATTGCCACGCGCGATATTGCCCTGCCGGATATGGCCGTCGGCATTTACGACTGGGCGCTGATTGTCGATCATCAGTTGCAGACCGTATCCCTGCTCAGCCATACCGATGTCGAAGCGCGGCTGCAATGGCTCAACGTGCAACAATCATCAAAACGTGAGCCATTTACATTAACCTCGGCGTGGCAGTCCAATATGAGCCGTGCCCAGTACGGCGAAAAATTTCGCCAGGTCCAGAGTTATCTGCACAGCGGCGACTGTTATCAGGTCAACCTTGCTCAACGTTTTCAGGCGCATTATCAGGGCGATGAGTGGCAGGCATTTGTACGACTCAATCACGCTAATCGTGCGCCGTTTAGCGCGTTCATTCGTCTTGAGGAAGGCGCAATCCTCAGCCTTTCACCCGAACGGTTTATTCTGTTGGAAAGCCCGCACATCCAGACGCGTCCTATTAAAGGGACGTTGCCAAGACGTGAAGAGGCTGATGCCGATCGTGAGCAGGCCCAACTGCTGGCGAACTCACCGAAGGATCGTGCGGAAAACCTGATGATCGTCGATTTAATGCGCAATGACATCGGTCGCGTTGCCGTGCCGGGTTCGGTACAGGTTCCGGAGCTGTTTGTAGTCGAGCCGTTCCCTGCCGTTCATCATTTAGTCAGCACCATTACCGCACGTTTGCCGGAATCTTTGCACGCTACCGACCTGCTGCGCGCCGCCTTCCCCGGCGGCTCCATTACCGGCGCGCCGAAAGTGCGGGCGATGGAAATTATAGATGAGCTGGAGCCGCACCGACGTAATGCCTGGTGTGGCAGCATTGGTTACCTGAGCTTTTGCGGCAATATGGACACCAGCATCACCATTCGCACACTGACGACGACGGGCGGACAGATTTACTGTTCAGCCGGTGGTGGCATTGTGGCGGACAGTCAGGAAGACGCGGAGTATCAGGAAACATTTGATAAAGTGAATCGTATTTTGCACCAACTGGAGAACTGACACGTGGAATACAGCAGCCTGACGCTTGATGATTTTTTATCGCGCTTCCAACTCCTGCGCCCGCAGGTTAACCATGCCGCGTTAAACCAGCGCCAGGCAGCCGTACTGATCCCCGTCGTCCGCCGACCACAGCCGGGGCTGCTGCTAACCCAGCGATCCGTTCATCTACGCAAACATGCCGGCCAGGTCGCCTTTCCCGGCGGCGCGGTGGACAGCACCGATGCCTCGTTGATCGCCGCAGCCCTTCGCGAGGCGCATGAAGAAGTGGCCATTCCGCCGTCATGCGTTGAGGTGATCGGCGTACTGCCGCCGGTCGACAGCGTCACCGGTTTCCAGGTTACCCCGGTCGTCGGCATTATCCCGCCTAATCTGCCGTATCGCGCCAGTGAAGATGAGGTTTCCGCGGTGTTTGAAATGCCGCTGGCGCAGGCGTTACATTTGGGGCGTTACCATCCGCTCGATATTTATCGTCGCGGTGATTCTCATCGCGTGTGGCTTTCGTGGTATGAGCAATATTTCGTCTGGGGAATGACCGCCGGGATAATTCGTGAGCTGGCTCTGCAAATTGGCGTCAAGCCCTGACTATACTTATCTTTACGCACGCCATAGACAACTTGAAACTCAGGTCACAACATTAGTAAAACCGCGGTTATCTATTAGTTTAATTCATGTGAATAGTTAAGCCGATCGCCGCGTTCCCTCTTACACTATGCGCAGTTATAACATCGTTACTGGAAAGCCCAGTCGCCCTGTAGGAGTATTATCGTGATTAGTCTATTCGACATGTTTAAGGTGGGGATTGGTCCCTCATCTTCCCATACCGTAGGGCCTATGAAGGCGGGTAAACAGTTCGTCGATGACCTGGTCGAAAAAGGATTACTGGACAGCGTTACTCGTGTCGCCGTCGACGTGTATGGTTCACTGTCGCTCACGGGTAAAGGTCACCACACCGATATCGCCATTATTATGGGTCTGGCGGGCAACGAGCCTGCTACCGTAAACATTGACAGCATTCCCGGATTTATCCGCGATGTAGAAGCGCGTGGACGCCTGCTGCTTGCACAGGGTCAGCACGAAGTGGATTTCCCGCAGAATGATGGCATGCGTTTTCATAACGGCAACCTGCCGCTGCATGAAAACGGCATGCAGATCCATGCGTATAATGGCGAAACCGTCATTTACAGCAAAACGTACTACTCAATCGGCGGTGGATTCATCGTTGATGAAGAACATTTTGGTCAGGATACCGCCAATGAGGTCAGCGTACCTTATCCGTTCAAATCCGCCACTGAAATGCTGGAATACTGCAACAGCACCGGCCTGTCCCTCTCTGGCATGGTGATGCAGAACGAACTTGCTCTGCACAGCAAAAAAGAGATTGAAGAGTATTTTGGCAACGTCTGGCAAACCATGCAGGCCTGTATCGATCGTGGGATGAACACCGAAGGCGTTCTGCCTGGGCCGCTGCGCGTTCCGCGTCGCGCCTCTGCCCTGCGTCGTATGTTGGTCTCCAGCGACAAGCTCTCCAACGATCCGATGAACGTGATCGACTGGGTGAACATGTTTGCGCTGGCCGTTAACGAAGAAAACGCCGCGGGTGGTCGCGTTGTCACAGCGCCAACTAACGGTGCCTGCGGTATCGTGCCTGCGGTCCTGGCCTATTACGATCATTTCATTGAGTCCGTCAGCCCGGATATCTACACCCGCTATTTCCTGGCGGCCGGCGCGATTGGCGCGCTGTACAAAATGAACGCATCTATCTCCGGTGCTGAAGTCGGCTGTCAGGGTG
Organism: Citrobacter sp. S55_ASV_140; assembly: GCF_018919505.1. Taxonomy (NCBI): domain Bacteria; kingdom Pseudomonadati; phylum Pseudomonadota; class Gammaproteobacteria; order Enterobacterales; family Enterobacteriaceae; genus Citrobacter; species Citrobacter sp. S55_ASV_140. Next base: position 1,135 of record NZ_JAHLQZ010000015.1, on the reverse strand, counting down.
AAGTTGGCGTGGCTTGTTCTATGGCGGCTGCCGGTCTGGCTGAGCTACTGGGTGCAAGTCCTGAACAGGTGTGTGTTGCGGCAGAAATCGGTATGGAGCATAACCTCGGTTTAACCTGTGACCCGGTTGCCGGTCAGGTACAGGTTCCGTGCATCGAACGTAACGCCATTGCTTCCGTAAAAGCTATCAATGCCGCACGCATGGCAATGCGCCGAACCAGTGCGCCACGCGTTTCACTGGATAAAGTCATTGAGACCATGTACGAAACGGGTAAAGACATGAACGCCAAATACCGCGAAACGTCCCGTGGTGGTCTGGCAATCAAAGTTCAGTGTGACTAATACTTAATTTTCGCCCATCTGCGACGGATGGGCGAATTTATCTCCCCTTCCTCGTCTACTGTAATTTTCCCCACTACACTTGCTCTGTTGCTTTTGGCTTTTGTGACCAACGGCTTATCGGGCGGCCCGCATGCATACAGCACAACGGATCATTAAAAACTATCGCCGGAATCGCTTATTTGTTTGCACCCTATGTGCCCTGGTAACGCTTATCCTCACGTTAACGGTCCGATTTATTTCGGAGCGTAATTTAAATCATAGAAATACCGTAACCTTTGCCAACCACGCGGTTGAAGAGTTGGATCACGTGCTTTTGCCCCTTCAGGCCGGACGAGATGTGCTGTTGCCGTTGATTGGTCTCCCCTGTTCAGTCGCGCGTTTACCGTTGAGCAAGCATGCTGCCAGGCTGCAAACGGTACGCTCTGTCAACCTGGTTAAAGATGGGATTCTGTATTGCTCCAGCATTTTTGGTTATCGCAATGAGCCTGTTCGTCGACTGGAGCCTGAATTACCAAGCCAGGAGTCGCTACTGCTGTTATCAACCGACCATTCGATAATTAAAGGCAGTCCGATTCTGACACAATGGTATCCATCCTCTGCCGATGGTGAAGATGGCGTGCTGGAAATCGTCAACATTGAGTTATTATCATCCATGTTGCTTGAGCCACAACTGCCGCAGATCACCCATGCCAGCTTAAGCGTCGGCAATCGCCATCTGCTCTACGGACAAGGTGTTGTCGATACGCTACCTGAACTAAAGAATGAAAAACGCTACCAGCTCTCATCACAGCATT
>NZ_JAHLQZ010000159.1:0-9457 GCF_018919505.1 Citrobacter sp. S55_ASV_140 | reverse complement strand
ACAGAGAACCGTTTTTCAGTGCGCATCTTAACTGGTAACATTAGCCTCTTTTTTTAAGGAGCCTGACATGACTAAGCAGCCCGAAGACTGGCTCGACGACGTTCCCGGTGATGACATCGAAGACGAAGACGATGAAATTATCTGGGTCAGTAAAAGTGAAATAAAACGTGACGCCGAGGAGTTAAAACGCCTGGGTGTGGAACTGGTAGAACTGGGGAAAAACGCGCTGGATAAAATCCCGCTCGACGCGGATTTACGTGCCGCCATTGAGCTGGCCCAGCGCATTAAGATGGAAGGTCGCCGCCGCCAGCTGCAGCTGATTGGCAAAATGTTGCGCCAGCGCGATGTTGATCCTATCCGTCAGGCGCTGGACAAGCTGAAAAACCGTCACAACCAGCAGGTTGTTGTCTTCCATAAGCTGGAGCAACTGCGTGACCGTATGGTTGACGGCAGCGATGAAGCCATCGAAGAAGTGATGAACCTGTGGCCTGACGCCGACCGTCAGCAACTGCGTTCTCTGGTGCGTAACGCCAGGAAAGAAAAAGCGGGCAACAAGCCGCCGAAATCAGCGCGTCAGATTTTCCAGTACCTGCGAGAACTGGCAGAAAACGAGGCGTAACCTCTTCGTCTGCCGAAAGTGCCGGATGGCGGTGCAAATACCTTATCCGGCCTACAACGCATCGTAGGCCCGGTAAGCGTAGCGCCACCGGGCATTTTTTACTCTTCTTCTGCCTGAGCTTTCTTCGCCAGGCCATCCAGCAGTTTTTGATGGATGCCGCCAAACCCGCCGTTGCTCATCACCAGGATATGATCGCCAGGCTGTGCGGTTTTCACCACCATATCTGCCAGCGCATCGACATCGCCGCTCCAGTGCGCAGGCTGAACGCAGGCTTCAGCGACTTCCGCCACTTGCCACGGAATATGCGGTGGTTGCAGCAGGAACACTTCATCCGCGCGTCCTAACGACGGCGCCAGATCGTCTTTGCTCAGGCCCATTTTCATGGTGTTCGAGCGAGGTTCCAGTACCGCGATAATGCGCGCAGTGCCGCCCACTTTACCGCGCAGTGCGGCAAGCGTTGCCAGAATCGCCGTCGGGTGGTGAGCAAAATCGTCATACACCGTCACGCCGTTCGCTTCGCCGCGCAGTTCAAGACGACGACGGGCGTTGATGAACGAGCCCAGCGCATTCGCCGCGTCGGCAGGCGCTACGCCAACATGACGGGCAGCCGCAATCGCCATCAGACCGTTGTGCATGTTATGTTCGCCGACCAGGCCCCACTTCACCTCGCCCACTTTTTCACCGTCCAGCCACACTTCCCAAACGGATGCATCGGTGGTCAGCTTTTTCGCCTGCCAGTGACCCTGTTCACCCACCAGCTCTTGTTCGCTCCAGCAGCCCATCGCCATCGTCTGTTTCAGATTGATGTCGTTTTCCGGGTAGATGATGCGTCCCTGGCCCGGCACGATACGTACCAGGTGATGGAACTGTTTCTGAATAGCTTTCAGATCGTCAAAGATGTCCGCGTGATCGAACTCAAGGTTATTGAGGATCAGCGTACGCGGGCAGTAATGCACAAATTTAGAACGCTTATCGAAGAAGGCGCAGTCGTACTCATCCGCCTCAATCACGAAGAAGTCGCTTTCGCCCAGACGCGCAGAAACCTCAAAGTTGCCCGGTACGCCGCCGATCACAAAGCCAGGCTTATAGCCGCAGGCTTCAAGGATCCAGGTCGCCATTCCGGCAGTGGTGGTTTTACCGTGCGTCCCCGCAACCGCCAGCACCCAGCGATCGCGCAGCACAAAGTCATGCAGCCATTGCGGGCCGGACATGTATGGAATGTTCTTCTCAAGCACCGCTTCCACGCAGGGATTACCACGGGTCATGGCGTTGCCGATGATCACCAGGTCCGGCTGCGGGTCGAGCTGGCTGGCATCGTAACCCTGAATTAAATCAATGCCTTGCTTCTCAAGTAAGGTACTCATCGGCGGATACACATTGGCGTCCGAACCGGTTACTTCATGACCAAGCGAGCGCGCCAGCATCGCCAGACCGCCCATGAAAGTGCCACAAATTCCCAAAATATGAATGCGCATACGTCACTATCCTTTTTTAATCTGGGGGCCATTTTACGCACATGTCCGGCAAGTGAGAAACGCATTTCAGGATATTCCGTAGTTTGCTGGCGCGATTCACCTAAGCGCAACAATGGAAATATTTGTTAATATTGTTGCGGTCGCTTTACTCCACATAAATTGCAGGGAAAGTGTTATGAAAACGTTAGGTGAATTTATTGTCGAAAAGCAGCACGAGTTTTCTCATGCTACTGGTGAACTCACTGCTTTGTTGTCGGCAATAAAGCTGGGCGCCAAGATCATCCACCGCGATATCAACAAGGCCGGTCTGGTCGATATCCTGGGTGCCAGCGGTGCTGAGAACGTGCAGGGAGAGGTTCAGCAGAAGCTCGATCTGTTCGCGAACGAAAAACTGAAAGCTGCACTGAAGGCGCGCGACATTGTGGCGGGCATTGCCTCGGAAGAAGAAGATGAAATCGTCGTCTTCGAAGGCTGCGAACACGCAAAATATGTTGTGCTAATGGATCCGCTGGATGGCTCATCCAACATCGATGTTAACGTCTCTGTCGGTACGATTTTCTCTATTTACCGCCGCGTAACCCCAGTCGGCACACCGGTTACGGAAGAGGATTTCCTGCAGCCGGGCAACAAGCAGGTTGCTGCGGGCTACGTGGTTTATGGTTCTTCCACCATGCTGGTATATACCACCGGCTGTGGCGTACACGCCTTTACCTACGATCCTTCTCTGGGCGTATTCTGCCTCAGCCAGGAACGTATGCGCTTCCCGGTAAAAGGCAGCACGTACTCCATTAACGAAGGCAACTACATCAAATTCCCGAATGGCGTGAAGAAGTACATTAAATTCTGTCAGGAAGAAGATAAGTCAACCCAGCGCCCGTACACCTCGCGCTACATTGGCTCTCTGGTTGCGGATTTCCATCGCAATCTGCTGAAGGGCGGGATCTACCTGTACCCAAGCACCGCCAGCCACCCGCAAGGGAAACTGCGTCTGCTGTACGAATGCAACCCGATGGCCTTCCTGGCCGAGCAGGCGGGCGGCAAAGCCAGCGATGGTAAAGAACGTATTCTGGATATCATTCCGGAAAGCCTGCACCAGCGCCGTTCCTTCTTCGTGGGCAATGACCATATGGTTGAAGATGTAGAACGCTTTATCCGCGAGTTCCCGGACGCATAAACGCCCTATCCCGGCCTACTGTACGTTGTAGGCCGGATAAGCGAAGTCGCAATCGGCATGATGCAGTGACCGACTTCGCATTATCAGGCCTACGTTCGGTTACGTTGTCTGTAGCTTAAACGCCGCCATCGCCTCCAGCAGCGCATGTGACTGCTCTTCCAACGAGCGGGTAGCCGCTGAAGACTGCTGTACCAGTGCCGCATTTTGCTGCGCCGTTTCATCCATCTGAATCACCGCGATATTCACCTGCTCTATGCCGCGACTCTGCTCCTGGGACGCGCTGGCGATTTCACGCATCAGCTTAGTCATGCGCATCACCTCAGTGGCAATCTCATCCATGGTTTCGCCCGCCTGCTGCGCCAGCTCGCTCCCTTCACCGACGTGAGTGTGCGAATCGCTGATTAACGCGCGGATCTCTTTTGCCGCTTCGGCGCTGCGGCTGGCCAGATTACGTACTTCACCAGCGACAACCGCAAAACCCCGTCCTTGCTCACCGGCCCGCGCCGCTTCAACGGAGGCATTGAGCGCCAGAATATTGGTCTGGAATGCGATGCCGTCAATCACGCTAAGGATGTCGGCAATACGACTGGAACTGCCGGCAATATCGCGCATTTTCTCGATCACATAGCACACCATCTCGCTGCCGCGATCGGCGGTATCCGATACCGATTTTGCCAACTGGTGCGCCTGTTCGGCGTTGTCCGCATTCTGTTTCACGGTCGCCGTTAACTCTTCCATGCTGGCAGCGGTCTGTTCCAGCGACGTGGCTGTCGATTCAGTACGCTGCGCCAGATGCTGGTTTCCGGCCGTCAGTTCACGGCTACCGATATCAATTTGCGAGCTGGCGTCACGCACGCGTTGCACCGAGTCGCCCAGCGCATGGCGCATTTCATCCATTGCCGCGTTGAGACGGTTGAATTCGGCGCTGGCCGACGGCGCGCTAACTGGCGACAAATCGCCTGTCGCCAGACGTTCCAGCTGTTCAACAATGTTATCCAGCGGTTTGAGAAACTTATTTCGCAGCATAAACCAAATAACCGCCAGCAAGGCGATGGCCGCCAGCATTGCTGCACTCATAATACCGTGATAAATCAATGAAGTAATAATGCGGGTAGAGGCGTATAGCCCCATCCCGCCGGTCAGCAACAGCAGAAACGCCAGCAGAGACAATAACACCAACAAACTTGATCGAATTGAAAGGGATTTTGGCATTGTTATATTTCCGGTTGTAGGGTTAAAACAGACCTGTACAGAACCTATCGACTACAACCGGAAAAAGTTTAGGTATTTAAATGTCTCTTGAAAAATCAGGATGTTACTTTGGTGTCGCCGCCGTGCTTACGCGGCTGACCGGCGAGCTTTGACGATTTTCCCAAAGCACCGTGAGACCGCGTTGTAAGGCAATAAAAATAAACAATAAAATACCAATCGCGATCTTGGTCCACCAGGAACTTAATGTGCCGTCAAAATTAATGTAGGTCTGGATCAGGCCCTGAATAGCCACGCCAAACAAGGTGCCTAAAACCGTACCCACTCCGCCGCTCAACAGCGTACCGCCAATCACGACTGAGGCAATCGCATCCAGCTCGACACCGACGCCCGCCAGCGCATAACCGGCCTGGGTGTAAATTGAAAAAACAATGCCGGCAAGCGTGGCCAGGCCGGTAGACAACATATAAATACGGATGGTGGTGCTGCGGGTGGAGATCCCCATCAGGTTAGCAGAGGTGGCGTTGCCGCCAATCGCATATACCTGATTGCCAAACCGTGTACGGTGCGCGAGGAAGATGCCGATGACCACCACCGCCAGCATCAGCAAACCCATCGCACTCAGACGACCGCCGCCGGGAATTTTCCATGCCAGACTGGAGAGCGTGTCATAAACCGGATGGTTAATCGGGATCGACTCTTCAGAAACCAGATAGCTAACGCCGCGCAAAAAGAACATTCCCGCCAGGGTAATGATAAACGCCGGGATCTTCAGCGCATCAATCAGTAATCCCATAAACGCGCCAAACGCGCAGCCCATCAGCAGAATCAGGGGGAAGGCCAGTAACGGAGAAATCCCCCAGTAGCCAATCGCCTTTGCCAGAAATACGCCGGTAAAGGCAATCACCGAGCCAACGGAAAGGTCGATCCCGCCAGAGAGAATCACGAAGGTCATGCCGACGGCGATAATCCCTAAAAAAGCGTTATCGGTCAGGATATTGCAAATCACCCGGGTGGAAGCAAAAGCCGGAAATTGCGTCAAGCAGTAGAGGTAGCCCAGCACAAACACGCCGAGGGTGATCATCAGCGGTAAATTACGTTTTATCATGACCACGCACTCCTTTTATCAGGCTGATAAAGCGTTGTGACTGCACAACCAGCACACACAACACCACGACGGCTTTGACCACCTGATTCAGTTCCGGCTGGAAGCCCGACAGTAAAATCCCGGTGTTCATCCCCTGAATAATTAACGCGCCTATCACCGACAGCAGCAGGTTAAAGCGCCCGCCCATCAGCGAACCGCCGCCAATGACCACCGCCAGAATAGCGTCCAGCTCCAGCCATAATCCGGCGTTATTCGCATCCGCGCCGCGAATATCCGCGGTAACAATGATCCCGGCGATAGCGGCACACAGGCCGCTCAAGACATAGGTAAGCATCACAATAATGCGGGTGTTGACCCCGGCGTTTTTCGCCGCGCGAATGTTGATACCCACCGCTTCAATAAACATGCCCAGCGCCGTTTTCCGCGTCAGCAGCCAGAACACCACCAGCGTCAGTAGCGCAATAATCACCGGCGTGGGGAACAGTAACAGTGAGCCGCTGCCAAGCCAGGAAAGCTCAGGCGAGTTGAAGGTGACGATCTGCCCGGAGGTGATCAACTGCGCGACGCCGCGCCCGGCAACCATCAGGATCAGCGTGGCGACGAACGGTTGGATCTTGAGGATGGCCACCAGAACTCCGTTCCACAATCCCGCCAGAATGCCGGAGCCTAAAGCGGCAAGCAGCACTACCGGCAGGCTGTGCCCGGCCACCGTCATCGCCGCGGTCGTCGCCCCGGCAATGGCCATCACAGCGCCAACGGAAAGATCAATGCCGCCAGTGGCAATCACCAGCGTCATACCAATCGCCAACAGCGCCACGGGTGCGGCGCGGTTGAGAATATCAATCGGGCTACCGAACAGCCGACCATCCTGCAAAATCACCTGATAGAAGTGCGGCGCGACCAGACTGTCCACCAGCAGCACCAGCAGTAGCGCCACCAGCTGTGGCATTCCCTTGGGCCAATGAAACCGTCGTTCAGGCGGATTGGATTGAGGGAGAGATTGAGGCATCACCATAGTCTCCTTAGGCCGCAATGGCGTTCATGATCGCCGGGACGGACAATTCAGCCAGTGGGATCTCGGCCACCTGTTTGCGATCGCGCATAATAATGACCCGATCGGCATAACCCACCAGTTCTTCCAGTTCCGATGAGATAACCAGCAGGGCCAAACCATCGGCACACAGCGTTTCGATCAGGCGGATGATCTCGGCATGCGCGCCGACGTCGATCCCGCGCGTGGGTTCATCGAGGATCAGAAACTGCGGTTTGGTCAGTAACCAGCGCGACAGCAAGACTTTTTGCTGATTGCCGCCGGAGAGAAATTCGATCGGCTGTTCGGCGTTAGGGGTGCGAATACCAAGCTGGCGAATAAAGCGCTCGGCAATCTCGTTTTGTTCTTTGCGGGGAATGGGGCGCAACCAACCGCGCTGCGCCTGCAACGCCAGAATGATATTTTCCCGCACCGAGGCGGCGGCAATAATGCCATCCGTTTTGCGATCCTCCGGGCAAAAACCGATCCCCATGCACGAAGCCTGATGCGGCGATCGCAAGGTCTGCGGTTTACCTTTGATCAGTGCGCTGCCGCTGTCGGCGGGTTTGATGCCGAAGATCACCTCCGCCGTTTCCGTTCGCCCGGATCCCAGCAGTCCGGCGAGACCGACGATCTCACCGGGACGCACTTGCAGATCGAACGGGGCGATAGTGCCTTTCTTACCAAAATCACTAAACGCCGCCACCGGTTTATCGCTCAGCAACGTGCGGCCCGCACGCTGTAACGCGTGGGTATCCAGTTCGCGGCCCAGCATCATTTTGACCAGTTCGATCTGCGGCAGCGCATGGGTTTCACGGCAGCCCACAAAGCCGCCGTTACGCAGGACGGTGATGCGATCGCTGACCTGATAAACCTGATCGAGGAAGTGGGTGACGAAGATCAGACTGACGCCGCGATCGCGCAGATGCCGCATCAGGCCGAACAGCATTTCAACTTCCTGGGTATCGAGGCTGGCGGTAGGTTCATCGAGGATCAGTACCTTCGCAGAGAGATCGATCGCCCGACAAATGGCGACGATCTGCTGCATTGCCACGGAAAAGCGGTTCAGCGGCTCGCGCACATCAAGGGAAAAACCGTACGACGCCATCAGTTCCGTCGCGCGCTTTTCCATCTGTTTGCGCTGCAACAGGCCAAAGCGCCGCGGTTCGCGGCCAATAAACAAGTTATCCGCTACCGACATATTGGGCAGCAGGTTCACTTCCTGGTACACGGTGCCAATCCCCAGTTGCTGGGCATGGGCGGTATTTTTGGGGGAGACAGGCTGGCCTTCGAGCCAGATCGTGCCGCGATCGGCATGATATACACCGGTCAACGCTTTGATCAGCGTCGATTTCCCCGCCCCGTTTTCGCCGAGCAATGCCATGATCTCGCCGCGTCGCAGGCTGAAATCCACGTTATCCAGCGCTTTGACGCCGGGAAAGAATTTACTTAAGCCCTCTGTACGGAGGATTTCCTGGTGTTGGTCGGTGGTCATGGCATTCCTCCGGCATCGTTTTAACCGGCCTGGATGTAGGCCGGATAAGACGCATTTGCGTCGACATCCGGCATCTCAACGCCTGATGGTGCTGCGCTTATCAGGCCTACGGGTATACTCTGGGAAAACTAGTAGCCCATGTTTTTCTTCTTCTCTAGCTCTTCTTTCGCGGTATTCGGCAGATAGAGGATCGATTTGGTAATGGTCAGCTTCTCAGGCATCGTGCCGTCTTTTTTGAATTTCTCCAGCGCGTCAAATGCCGGGCCTGCCATGTTCGGCGTCAGCTCGACGCTGGCGTTGGCTTCACCATCAATCATCGCTTTGTAGATATCCGGTACGCCGTCGATTGACCCCGTCAGAATGTCTTTGCCTGGTTTCAGGCCCGCCTCTTTGATCGCCTGAATAGCGCCGATCGCCATGTCATCGTTGTGGGCGTAAACCATGCAGATGTTCTTGCCGTTGTTTTCCGCTTTAATAAAGCTCTCCATCACTTCTTTCCCTTTACTGCGGGTGAAGTCGCCGGACTGAGAGCGGATAATTTTGATGTTTGGCGCGTTAGCGATGGCTTCAGCGAACCCTTTCTTACGATCGATCGCCACGCTGGCGCCAACGGTTCCTTGTAGCTCAACGACGTTACACGGCTTGCCGTTCACTTCTTTAATCAGCCAGTCGCCGATTAATTTGCCTTCCAGCACGTTATCGGCGGTGACGGTAGTCATATAGAGAGATTTGTCTTTTACATCGATGGAACGATCGAGCAAAAAGACCGGAATGTCGGCATCTTTGGCCTCTTTTAACACCGGCTCCCAACCTGTTGCCACGACCGGCGCAATAAAGATGGCATCGACGCCCTGGGCAACAAATGAGCGGACTGCTTTAATCTGGTTTTCCTGCTTTTGCTGGCCGTCAGCGATTTTCAGCGTAATTCCGCGCTTTTCGGCCTCGCTTTTCGCCACGTTGGTTTCTGCGGCGCGCCAGCCGGATTCAGAGCCAACCTGCGAAAATCCTACGGTTAATGGGGCTGCCATTGCCATAGACGACATGGCTGCCGAAACTGCTGTGACTATAAGTAAGCGCTTCCACATAAGTGCGTCCTCGTAGGGTGATTATTGTTGGTTAATAAACCGTCGCGAAAAAACTATAGACAATTGAGCATGTAACGGATTGCGTTACATCACACTTCAAAAAAGTAAATAAAACGTTAATCACAAGTTTGTAATCGCTTTCATATCACTATGAAAAATGCGGCTGAAGATATGGATTTTTCTGTCACCAGAGAGGAGCAAAAAGAAGAAAATGGGAGTAGAGAAAGCGAAAACAAGCGGAGACATTCCGCGCGAGTTGGCT
>NZ_JAHLQZ010000158.1:0-9579 GCF_018919505.1 Citrobacter sp. S55_ASV_140 | reverse complement strand
ACCCCAATCTGATCCTCAGCCAAATCATCCTGCTGATTAAAGACGCGATGATTGCGCTGTTGCCGTTGATTACTGGCGTCGTTCTGGTGGCATTGATCTCACCCGTGATGCTTGGTGGCTTGATCTTCAGTGGTAAATCTCTGCAACCCAAGTTCTCTAAGTTGAATCCGCTGCCAGGCATTAAACGCATGTTTTCCGCGCAAACCGGTGCCGAACTACTCAAAGCGATACTGAAGTCCACGTTAGTGGGAAGCGTGGCCGGATTTTATCTCTGGCATAACTGGCCGGCGATGATGCGGCTGATGGCGGAATCACCGATTACGGCGATGGGCAATGCCCTGGATTTAGTCGGTATGTGCGCGCTGTTGGTGGTGCTGGGCGTCATTCCCATGGTCGGGTTCGACGTTTTTTTCCAGATTTATAGCCATCTGAAAAAGCTGCGCATGTCGCGTCAGGATATCCGTGACGAATTTAAGCAAAGCGAAGGTGACCCGCACGTTAAGGGCAAAATACGCCAAATGCAGCGCGCGGCGGCACAGCGTCGCATGATGGCGGATGTACCGAAAGCGGACGTCATTGTAACCAACCCCACGCACTACTCGGTGGCGTTGCAGTATGACGAGAACAAAATGAGCGCGCCGAAAGTTGTTGCCAAAGGCGCGGGGCTGGTGGCGTTACGCATTCGTGAGATTGGCGCCGAGCATCGTGTCCCCACGCTAGAAGCACCACCACTGGCGCGTGCGTTATATCGTCATGCAGAGATTGGTCAGCAAATACCGGGGCAATTATATGCCGCCGTTGCCGAAGTGCTGGCATGGGTATGGCAGTTAAAACGCTGGCGTCTGGCAGGCGGCAATCCGCCACCACAACCTGAAAACCTTCCGGTGCCTGACGCACTGGATTTCCTGAACGAGAAGAATACTGATGGCTAATCTGGTCGCGATGCTGCGCCTGCCCGGCAACCTCAAATCCACGCAATGGCAAATCCTTGCCGGGCCGATCCTCATTCTGCTGATCCTGTCGATGATGGTGCTGCCGCTGCCGGCTTTCATCCTCGATCTGCTGTTCACGTTTAATATTGCGCTGTCGATCATGGTGCTGTTGGTGGCGATGTTTACACAGCGCACGCTTGAGTTTGCTGCATTCCCGACGATTTTGCTGTTCACCACATTATTGCGCCTGGCCCTGAACGTCGCGTCGACGCGTATCATTTTGATGGAAGGACATACCGGTGCGGCCGCGGCGGGGAAGGTGGTTGAAGCCTTTGGCCACTTCCTGGTGGGCGGTAACTTTGCCATCGGGATCGTGGTTTTCGTTATTCTCGTCATCATTAACTTTATGGTTATTACCAAAGGCGCCGGTCGTATCGCTGAAGTTGGCGCACGCTTCGTGCTGGATGGTATGCCCGGCAAGCAGATGGCGATTGATGCCGACTTAAATGCCGGACTGATTGGCGAAGATGAAGCCAAAAAACGCCGTTCGGAAGTGACGCAGGAAGCGGACTTCTACGGTTCGATGGATGGTGCGAGTAAATTCGTACGCGGAGATGCCATCGCCGGTATTTTGATCATGGTGATCAACGTGGTTGGCGGCCTGTTGGTCGGGGTGCTACAGCATGGTATGAGCATGGGCAGCGCCGCGGAAAGTTATACCCTGCTGACTATCGGTGACGGCCTGGTCGCGCAGATCCCCGCGCTGGTTATCTCAACGGCGGCGGGTGTTATCGTGACCCGCGTGAGTACCGATCAGGATGTAGGCGAACAGATGGTGACCCAACTGTTCAGTAATCCAAGCGTTATGCTGCTTAGTGCAGCGGTGCTGGGTTTGCTGGGCCTGGTACCTGGTATGCCAAACCTGGTATTTTTGATGTTTACCGCCGCATTACTCGGCCTGGCCTGGTGGATGCGTGGTCGCGAACTCAAAGCGCCTGCTGAACCTCAGCCGGTAAAAATGCCGGAAAATAACTCTGTGGTGGAAGCCACCTGGAACGATGTGCAACTGGAGGATTCACTGGGAATGGAGGTGGGTTATCGCCTGATCCCAATGGTGGATTTTCAGCAGGATGGCGAGCTACTGGGGCGAATTCGCAGTATTCGTAAGAAATTTGCCCAGGATATGGGCTTCCTGCCGCCGGTGGTCCACATTCGCGACAATATGGATCTGCAACCCGCCCGCTATCGCATTCTGATGAAAGGGGTGGAAATCGGCAGCGGGGACGCCTATCCCGGACGTTGGCTGGCTATTAACCCGGGGACGGCGGCAGGTTCGTTGCCGGGAGAGAAAACGGTCGATCCGGCTTTCGGTCTGGACGCTATCTGGATTGAGAGCGCATTGAAGGAACAGGCGCAGATTCAGGGCTTTACGGTGGTTGAAGCCAGTACCGTTGTCGCTACGCATCTGAATCACCTGATTGGTCAGTTTGCCGCTGAGCTGTTCGGGCGTCAGGAAGCGCAACAGCTACTGGACCGCGTCTCACAGGAGATGCCAAAGCTAACCGAAGATCTGGTCCCTGGGGTTGTGACGCTGACCACACTGCACAAAGTGCTGCAGAACTTACTGGACGAAAAAGTACCGATTCGCGATATGCGCACCATTCTTGAAACGCTGGCTGAACATGCGCCGCTGCAAAACGATCCGCATGAGCTTACTGCGGTAGTCCGCGTTGCGCTGGGGCGCGCCATCACCCAGCAATGGTTCCCGGGTAATGAAGAGGTTCAGGTTATTGGTCTGGATACCCCGCTTGAACGTCTGCTGCTGCAAGCATTACAGGGCGGCGGCGGTCTGGAGCCTGGTCTGGCAGACCGGCTGCTGGCCCAAACTCAGGAAGCGCTCTCCCGCCAGGAAATGTTGGGTGCGCCGCCGGTATTGCTGGTTAATCACGCGTTACGCCCGTTACTGGCACGCTTTTTACGCCGCAGCATACCGCAACTGGTGGTGTTATCGAACATGGAGCTTTCCGATAACCGCCATATTCGTATGACGGCGACCATTGGAGGTAAATAATGCGTAACTTACTGTGGCTGTTGGTTTTTCCTTTGGTGGCGCAGGCGGCCGGAGAAGGGGCATGGCAGGCGAGCGGAATGGGCATCACCTTAAACCACCGTGGCCAGTCAGCCTCGTCCGCACCACTGGTTCCCAGTCAGCCCGTCTCGGGTTTGATGACCCTGGTGGCGTGGCGCTATGCGCTTAATGGACCAACCCCTGCGGGGTTACGTGTGCGTTTATGTTCTCAGTCCCGCTGTGTCGAGCTGGACGGACAAAGTGGCACCACCAACGGGTTTAATAATGTTCCCGCCATCGAACCGATGCATTTTGTCTGGGAAGTTCCCGGCGGCGGTCGTCTGATCCCCGCCTTACAAGTACAGAGCAATCAGGTAATAGTAAACTATCGTTAACGCCTTCCTTCATTAGGCCAGCAGCAGAAACTGCTGGCTGCTTCGCAATTTTAGCCCACCGCTTTGATTAAAAAGAAACGCTGTTTTATAAAATTGGTGACATACGTTGCCGGACTCTTTGTGCTGTTGCCATTTCGCGAACATCCCTGGCAGAAACAGAAAGGTTTCACTTCCTGTTAGCTTTTACTGTGACCCTGTAAGGACGCCCAATATCAACGCGAGGATTGCGGGGCCTCCCAATAATGTGCAGGGGTAACGGCAATGAAGACACGTAAAATCGGACTGGTTAACTATTTTGCCTACGGTTCGGGGGATTTTTTGGGCGCAGGTACCACGGCATTAACCGCCGCCTGGCTGCTCTATTTTTACACTACGTTTTGTGGCCTGACGCCTATCGAGGCGACCTTCATTTTTGCCACCGCCAGGGTGCTGGATGCCGTGGTTAGCCCGTTAATGGGGTTTTTAACCGATAACTTTGGTTCCACCTGGCTCGGTAAACGCTTCGGGCGACGTAAGTTTTTTATTCTGTTGGGGATCCCCTGCGTCTTTAGCTACTCGCTGATGTGGGTGGGTGACATGGGTTTCTGGTACTACCTGCTGACCTATCTGATTTTTGACGTGGTCTACACCATGATTCTGGTGCCCTATGAAACGCTGGTGCCCGAAATGACCGATGACTTCAAACAGAAAACCAAGTTTTCCGGCGCGCGTATTTCGATGGCGCAAATGTCAGCTATTCTGGCCTCGTTCTTACCCGGCGTTCTGCTGACGCTGTTTGGCAAAGATAACCCGGTGTCTTTTTTCTACGCCAGCCTGGTGTTCTCTGTGCTGTGCGCGCTGATGCTGATTTTCGTCTGGTTCTTTACCTGGGAGCGCCCACGTGCTGAGTGGACTGAAGCCGCGCTGCGAGCCGAAGAAGAGAAGAAAAAGCTGACCTTTAGCCAAAGCATGACCCGTCTGTTTGTTGAACTGAGTTCAACACTGCGCATCCGAATCTTCCGCCAGCATTTAGGAATGTATCTCGGCGGCTATATAGCGCAGGACGTTTTTAACGCCGTCTTTACTTACTATGTGGTGTTTGTGCTGATGCAGGAAGCCTCGATGGCGTCAAACCTGCTGGGAACGATGGCTATCTTCCAGTTCATTGCCGTTATCGCCATGATCCCATTGTGTATCCGCTTTGGACCCGCGCCATCATACCGGATGGTGGTTGTCCTGTTTGGCGCGAGCTCTCTCTCTTATGCGCTGCTTTACTATGCCGGGTTAAGCGATGTTTATTCTCTGTTGCTGCTGGTCTCTGCCATTGCGGGTCTGGGACGCGGCGGTATCAATTATGTCCCCTGGAATACCTACACCTATATTGCTGACGTTGACGAAGTGATTACCGGCCAGCGCCGGGAAGGGATCTTCGCCGGCATTATGACGTTAACGCGTAAGGCGTCACAGGCGGGAGCGGTGATGCTGGTTGGGATTGTCATGCAGATGTCCGGTTTTGTCTCCGGTCACAGCGTACAACCCGCGGCGGTCAGCCATACCATTTTGTTAATTCTGAGCTGCGGTACGCTAATTGTTCTGGCGCTGGGTTTCCTGGTTTCCTTGCGCTTCAAACTGAACCTGCAAACCCACAGTACCCTACGTGAAGAGACCGCAAAAATGCGGGCATCGGGACGCCCCGTGCCGGAAGGGCTCTCCGCCAAAGGCCGCGCGACCGTAGAGATGCTGTCGGGCATGCCATATGAATCACTTTGGGGCAACAACAATATTGGTTACCTGAATCGTAATAAGCCAGCAGCACCGAAACTGGAAAAGGGTGCCGCATTGAATTCGACATTGACAGAGGTGAAGTAAATGATTGTTTACCCGGTTAAACACAGCCCGTTATTGCGACAACCTGACCATTTTATTGCCAGGGATGAATTAAAAACGTTGATCAAAAAGGTGACGCATAACCTGGTCAATATTCATGATGAGACAGGCGAATTCCTGCTGCGTCTGGACGACGGCCGCGTTATTGATACCAAAGGCTGGGCGGGATGGGAGTGGACGCACGGCGTCGGCCTGTACGGGATGTATCAGTATTATCAGCAAACCGGCGATGAAACGATGCGCGATATCATCGATAGCTGGTTTGCCGATCGCTTTGCTGAAGGTGCGACCACCAAAAACGTCAACACTATGGCGCCGTTTTTAACGCTGGCGTATCGCTATGAAGAGACGCGTAACCCCGCGTATCTGCCGTGGCTCGACAGCTGGGCTGAGTGGGCCATGCATGATATGCCGCGTACTGAATTCGGCGGTATGCAGCACATTACGCTGGCGGAAGAGAATCATCAGCAAATGTGGGATGACACCTTGATGATGACGGTTTTGCCGCTGGCGAAAATCGGCAAGTTGCTCAACCGTCCAGAATATATTGAAGAGGCAACCTATCAGTTCCTGCTGCATGTGCAGAACCTGATGGATAAAGAAACGGGGCTGTGGTTCCACGGCTGGAGCTATGAAGGGCGGCATAATTTTGCCAACGCCCGCTGGGCACGTGGTAACAGCTGGTTAACTATCGTGATCCCGGACTTCCTCGAACTGCTCGATTTACCAGAAAACAGCGCTGTTCGCCGCTATCTGGTGCAGGTCCTGCACGCGCAAATCGCGGCGCTGGCAAGGTGCCAGGATGAAAGTGGATTGTGGCACACGCTGCTGGACGATCCGCAGTCGTATCTGGAAGCGTCAGCTACCGCCGGATTTGCGTATGGGATCCTCAAAGCAGTACGTAAACGCTATGTCGGTCAAGATTATGCTGCGGTGGCCGAAAAAGCCATCAGAGGCATTGTGCAACATATCTCACCAGAAGGTGAATTGATGCACACCTCGTTTGGTACCGGAATGGGGCACAATCTCGATTTTTACCGCAATATCCCGCGGACCTCCATGCCATATGGACAGGCCATGGCGATACTGTGCCTTACCGAATACTTGCGTAAGTATTTTTGATCTCGTTGGCAGAGGGGGCTGCCGCTAACGGACCTGATTGTTGATTCACCTCTGTTTGCGCGGCATTATCCTGCGACGCAAACAGATGATCCATGATTTGCCGCATGACCGGCGCGGCGGTAACACCGTCGCTGCCGCCGTTTTCGAGGATTAACGCCACGGCGACTTTTGGGTTCTTATAGGGCGCAAAAGCGGTATAAAACACATGGTCGCGCAAACGGACAGGAATCATTTTCGCATTGTAGGTCTGATTTTCTTTCAGGCTGAAGACCTGCGATGTGCCACTTTTCGCCGCAATGCCGTAAGGTGCGGTGTGAAAGAACTTATACCCGGTACCGTTTGGTTCATTTGCCATGCCGAACATCGCCTGACGCACCAGCCCCCAGTAGGGTGACGACGCAGAGGCGATTTGCGACGGCGGTTCAGGAGCCTGGTATGGCGTGAGGGTTTTGCCGCTTTCTTCATCGAGTAGCAGGTGAGGAGCGATGACTTTGCCGTTGTTAATCAGCGCTACCATAGCCTTTACCATCTGGATCGGCGTGGCAATCCAGTAGCCCTGGCCGATACCGACAGAAATGGTATCCCCTTGATACCATGCTTTTTTATGTACTTTCTGCTTCCATTCGCGGCTCGGGAGCAGGCCGTTATACTCCTCATCAAGATCGATACCGGTCGGTTTACCGTAACCAAACTGGCTGAGCATGCTGTTAATCCGGTCGATCCCCATCATATACGCCACCTGATAAAAGAAGGTATCAGCGGATTCTTCAATCGCTTTGGTGACGTCCAGCATACCGTGACCGGTTTTTTTCCAGTCACGATAATGTCGCTCGGTGCCGGGTAGCGTCCAGGTGGGCGCGCCGAAGAAACTGGTCTGCGGGGTGATGACGCCGTTCAGTAACGCTGACATCGCCATGTAGGGTTTGACCGTGGAGGCAGGAGGGTATAACCCCTGCGTGACGCGGTTGATTAAAGGCAGGTCTTTATCCTGCAACAGCTTGTTATAGTCCTGATAGCTGATGCCTTTGACAAACGGATTGGGGTCATAGCTGGGATTGGAGACCATCGCCAGCACGGAACCGTCGTGCGGATCTTCCACCAGTACTGCCGCACGCTGGCCCGCCAACAGACTCTCAATGTATTGCTGTAAATGTAAGTCCAGCGTCAGATGGATATCTTTCCCGGCAACGGGCGGCACATCCTTGATCAAGCGGACGATGCGTCCGTGGTTATCGACTTCCACCTCCTGATAACCGGTTTTTCCATGCAGTTCGTTTTCGTAATAGTGCTCAATACCCTGCTTGCCGATGTTGTGATCGGCGGCGTAGTTTTCTGCCAGACCTTTTTTATCCAGTGCTTTCAGATCGTTGTCGTTGATTTTTGAAACATAGCCAAGGACATGCGCCAGTGCGGCCCCATAGGGGTACTGGCGGTCTTCATAGCTATTGATATTGACGCCACTGAAACGAAACTGGTTAACCGAGAAGCGAGCGATTTCTACATCGGTCAGCGCATTTTTTAGCACTACCGGGCGATAACGGCTGCTGGATTTTAGCTCATGGCGGAACTGGTCAATGTCATCCGGGGTGAGGTCAACGATCGGCGTTAGCTGCCTGATTAGGGTATCCATCTCGCTGATTTTATAAGGCGTAACGGAAATGTCGTACCAGGTTACGTTGCGCACCAGCGGGATGCCGTTGCGATCGTAAATCATGCCTCGCGTTGGGGCGACGGGCAGCATTTTGATGTCGTTTGCATTCGAGCGGGTGGTGTAATACTGGTGCTGACAGATTTGCAAATTGTAGAGATTGTAAATCAGGATGCCAAAACAGATAACCACAAGGCCAAAGGCCACTATCACACGCCGCTGGAAGAGTTTTTCTTCCGCCTCAAAATCTCTGAATGTCATTGACCTGTACCCGATTAATTCGCCGCCTAATGATACGGAGGCTCAAACGGGATGACAGGCAAAAAATGTTCCATATCTCTACGGAAATGTGTCATTCCTTGTGAGTTGTTACAGATAGCCTGTTACGGAAATAAAAAAGGCCTGAGTCCGCGTTACAGACTCAGGCCTCAATCATTGCGTACTTACATACGTTCTACGGTTTCGATACCCAGCGTATCCAGACCCAGCTTCAGGGTTTTCGCCGTCAGTTGCGCCAGCTTCAGACGGCTGTTACGAATCTCTTCGTTCTCCGCGCTGAGGATAGGGCAATGCTCGTAGAAGCCGGAGAACAGACCCGCTACGTCGTACAGGTAGGCACACATCACGTGCGGCGTACCTTCACGGGCCACGACGGTGAGCGTTTCTTCAAACTGCAGCAGACGCGCAGCCAACTGGGCCTCGCGATCTTCATTGATAATGACCTGCGCATTTGCCAGCGTGCTCTCGTCGATTTCCGCTTTACGGAACACGGACAGTACGCGGGTGTAGGCATACTGCATGTACGGCGCGGTGTTGCCTTCGAACGCCAGCATATTGTCCCAGTCGAAGATGTAGTCAGTGGTACGGTTTTTGGACAAATCCGCATATTTCACTGCGCCGATACCGACCGCATTCGCCAGCTTTTCCAGCTCATCGGCAGGCATATCCGGGTTCTTCTCTGCCACCAGACGACGTGCGCGCTCCAGCGCTTCATCCAGCAGATCGGCCAGTTTAACCGTACCGCCCGCGCGGGTTTTGAACGGCTTACCGTCTTTGCCCAGCATCATACCAAACATGTGGTGTTCCAGCGGCACGGAATCCGGCACATAGCCGGCTTTGCGGACGATGGTCCAGGCCTGCATCAAGTGCTGATGCTGACGGGAATCGATGTAATAGAGAACGCGGTCGGCATGCAGCGTTTCGTAACGATATTTGGCGCAGGCGATGTCGGTGGTGGTGTAGAGATAGCCGCCATCTTTCTTCTGAATGATAACGCCCATCGGTTCGCCTTCCTTGTTCTTATACTCATCAAGGAATACGACGGTAGCGCCTTCGCTCTCAACAGCCAGACCTTTCGCCTTCAGATCGGCCACGATACCTGGCAGCATCGGGTTGTACAGGCTTTCCCCCATGACGTCGTCACGGGTCAGCGTGACGTTCAGGCGATCGTAAGTTAACTGGTTCTGCGACATGGTAATGTCGACCAGTTTGCGCCACATCTCACGGAAATATTCGTCGCCGCCTTGCAGTTTAACAACATAGCTACGG
>NZ_JAHLQZ010000157.1:0-9586 GCF_018919505.1 Citrobacter sp. S55_ASV_140 | reverse complement strand
GGCAGGAACGGCGCTTTCTGTGGTTACTGATGGCTTGCGCAATGGGTGGGTTAATTATTCTGGCGCACTCTTTCTTCCAAATCTATCTCTACATGGCTCCCTGCGAACAATGTGTATACATTCGCTTTGCCATGTTCGTGATGGTTTTTGGTGGGCTAATCGCGGCGCTTAACCCCAAAAATGTTGTTCTGAAGCTCATCGGCTGCATCGCGGCATTTTACGGTAGCATCATGGGCATTAAGTTTTCCATCAAACTTAACAGCATTCATTATGCAGTACATAACCCGGACCCAGATTCACTGTTTGGCGTACAGGGATGTTCCACCGATCCGACCTTCCCGTTCAATTTGCCGCTGGCAAACTGGGCGCCAGAATGGTTTAAGCCCACAGGAGACTGCGGCTATGATGCGCCCATCGTTCCCGATGGCGTGGCGCTCAGCAGTATGCAAAAGTGGTTTGTCGATCTGTACCAACAGTCGGAAGGTTGGTATCTCCTGCCGCCGTGGCATTTTATGAATATGGCGCAGGCCTGCCTGCTGGCTTTTGGCGTATGTTTGCTGCTGTTAGTGATAATGAGCGGCGCCTGGGCAATCAAACTGGCCAGAACTAAATAGACAGACTGCAATAACAAAAAACCGAAGCCAGAAAACTGACTTCGGTTTTTTTATCCCTGGCACGACAAGCGTGGTAATGAGCAATTAGCTGGCTTTACGCTCATGCGCCTGACGGTAAGCCACCAGGTCTTCGATAGTGACCACAGCCATATTGTGCTTGCCGGCAAATTCGATGCACTCCGGCGCGCGCGCCATGGTGCCATCGTCATTGGTCAGTTCGCACAGCACACCGGCGGGTTTAAAGCCTGCCAGCGTCATCAGATCGATGGTGGCTTCAGTGTGACCGCCGCGAGTCAACACACCGCCTGCCTGAGCGCGCAGCGGGAAAACGTGTCCCGGGCGGTTCAGATCGGAAGGTTTTGCGCCATCCTTAATTGCCGCACGTACCGTAGTGACACGGTCTGCAGCGGAAACGCCGGTGGTCACGCCTTCTGCGGCTTCAATGGTCACGGTAAAACCGGTACCATAAGCACTGGTGTTATTTTCCACCATCATTGGCAGATCGAGCTGTTTGCGTCGGTCTTCAGTGATGCACAGGCAAACAATACCGCTGCCGTGACGGATGGTCAGCGCCATCTGTTCAACGGTCATGGTCTCTGCCGGGAAAACCATATCGCCTTCGTTTTCACGATCTTCGTCGTCAAGCACCATCACACCGCGTCCTTCACGCAGCGCAGAAAGCGCATGTTCAACACGTTCGAAAGGCGTACCAAAAGAGGAAAGTAGCGTCTGATTCATGGTAAAAAAACCTCACTAAAATTATGGTTACCAGAATCAGGGCAGTCTTAGGAGTACCGTCTAAGCGGCAAAAAAATAACGTGAGCGGGTCCATGCCCGACTGGATCGTTACTCTCTCCCATCCGGACTCTAACCGTCGGCCCCGGAATTACACCGGATCTGCTGACCTTTGAGTTTGTACCCAAAGCGCTCGCGGGCTTTCAGCATTAAGCTGATTTACCGCCGGTGGGGAATTTCGCCCCGCCCTGAGAATAAGCGGGTTAACTATAACGCTATTGATTACCTTCATCAACGCCTTTACTCGACTTAGCTTCACACAATTCTGGTTTATGCCTGCGCCCATTCGCACTACAATAAGCAGCAACACGTACCAGTTCAGGGAAACCACAATGATTGACCCGAAAAAAATTGAGCAGATTGCTCGTCAGGTTCACGAGTCGATGCCGAAAGGGATCCGGGAGTTTGGGGAAGACGTCGAGAAGAAAATTCGTCAAACGCTGCAGTCACAACTGACCCGTCTGGACCTGGTAAGCCGTGAAGAGTTTGATGTGCAGACTCAGGTTTTGCTGCGTACCCGTGAAAAGTTGGCGCTGCTTGAACAACGCCTGACTGAGCTGGAAGCGCGTGAAAAAACGGCAGAAGTTAAGCCTGCACCTGCGATCCCCTCAGTCGATCCGCAAGAGTAAAAACGACAACGGGCCGCAAGGCCCGTTTTTCTGTTAGTGTTCCAGTTCGAGTTTCTTCGCCTCTGTCGCCTGCTGGCAGTACAGCGCATAACGTTTACAAAACCAGCTACGATGTTCCTCATCCATATTGCCCGTGACGGCCTGGATATCAACAGGGTGGCCCTCAGCCTGCATCCTGGCAAAACTGCGGGCCAGGAAATCGAAATTGTTCATTGAATACATGTTGCTGTGCATGAGCATACCCTCCAGTTATTGAATATCTGCTAAGGCCATATGCTTTTTCTGATTTCAGTATTTCCCTATACGCGAAATAGTTTTGTACATAATGTGCGCAAATTTATAGCCCAGGCTCACACTTTCCTATGAAACCTACGCCTCGTGCGGAGAGTGAAAAGATGCTGTAGCAAAACGCGACAATCGCGCCTTTGAGACAGAGCGTCATCGTAAAGCTGAACCGCTGAAAAACAGTCCACAGCCTGTTGAAAAAACCACTGAAGAATAAGAAACAGAAATGCCGGATGGCAACGCTCACGCGTTTTATCCGGCCCACAACCTCGTAGGTCGAATAAGGTGTTTCCACCGCCATCCGGCAAACTTCCCGGCGATTATTTATCGCTGTCTTTTTGGATCTTTTTGATGATATTAGTCGTTGAGCATCCGTCTTCGAAGTTCAGCACCAGCACTTCACCGCCGTTCGCCCACACCTCTTTGCTGCCCGCAATATCTTCCGGCTTATAATCGCCGCCTTTTACCAGCAGATCCGGCAGGATGCCCGCAATCAGACGCTGCGGTGTATCTTCTTCAAAAGAGACCACCCAGTCGACGGCCTCCAGCGCGCCCAGTACGATCATCCGCTGTTCCAGCGGGTTGACCGGACGCGTTTCGCCTTTCAGACGTTTGGTCGAAGCATCGCTGTTTACCGCGACGATCAAGCGATCGCCCAGCTTGCGTGCGTTTGCCAGATAGGAGACGTGCCCCGCATGCAAAATGTCGAACACCCCGTTGGTCATTACCACTTTCTCACCGCGCTTGCGGGCGCTGGCAACGGCCTGTTTCAGCTCAGATTCGCTCATCACGCCAAAGCCAGTATCTGCACGACCGCGCACGGCGTTTTCCAGTTCAATGGGAGAAACGGTTGAAGTCCCCAGTTTACCTACGACAACACCGGCTGCGGCGTTAGCAAAGTAGCACGCTTCTTCCAGAGAGTTACCCGCCGCCAGCGTCGCCGCCAGCACGCCAATAACCGTATCGCCCGCGCCGGTCACGTCATACACTTCCTGCGCCTGAGTCGGCATATGCAGCGGTGCTTTGCCCGGTTGCAGCAGCGTCATCCCCTGCTCGGAACGCGTGATCAGCAAAGAGGAAAGGTCGAAATCAGCAATCAATTTCATGCCGCGTTCCACCAGCTCATCTTCGCTTTTGCACTTACCAACAACCGCTTCAAACTCAGACAGATTCGGCGTCAGCAGCGTAGCGCCACGGTAGCGTTCAAAATCGGTTCCTTTCGGATCGATAAGCACCGGAACTCCGGCCTTACGCGCCAGCGCAATCATCTGCTGCACGCTTGCCAGCGCGCCTTTGGCGTAATCAGAGAGCACCAGCGCGCCGATAGAACCCAGCGCCTGATTAATACGCTCGTGCAACGGCTGCGGATCCACACCTTCAAAACCTTCTTCGAAATCCAGGCGAATCAGTTGCTGGTTACGGGAAAGTACGCGCAGTTTGGTAATCGTCGGATGGGTTGGTACGGAGACGAAATCACATTTTACGTTCACATCCGCCAGCGTTTTGCTCAGCGCACGCGCCGCGTCGTCAATACCGGTCAGGCCCACCAGACGCGAATTCGCTCCCAGGGAGGCAATGTTCATCGCCACGTTTGCTGCGCCACCGGGACGTTCTTCGATGGTATCCACTTTCACCACCGGAACCGGCGCTTCAGGCGAAATACGGCTGGTAGGACCGTACCAGTAGCGATCCAGCATCACATCACCGACAACCATGACTCCTGCACGTTCAAACTCTGGCAGCGTTACTTTCATTCCTGTCTCCTGAGAGATTCTCTGAGGGTCTTAAAATTTGCGCGCGATAATAGCACACTTCACTCGGCAACCAGCCACTTCTGCCAGCTGTCGCGCACCAGCGTACGTTCAGCCTCAAAGCACTCTGGCGCCACATGGCCCGGAAGCTCCTGCAAGGCAAGATGGTGAAGTTCATCACGCAGCGTCGTATAAGCATGGGTAAGCGCCAGCGCCTCCTGCTCTTCCATAATGTCATTTTGCGCCAGTAATTCCAGAATGCGCACGTTATCCGACCAACGCGTCAGCTTCGGTTTTTCATGGGCATAGCGCAGCACCAGGTATTGCGTAATGAACTCAATATCGGTAATGCCGCCTTCGTCCGCTTTGATATCAAAACGATCGCGATGCTTATTGCCTAAATGAGCACGCATTTTCTCACGCATTTCGCGCACCTCGGTTTGCAAGGTTTTTCCGTCGCGGACGAGGGTCATGATATCGCGACGCACCGCGTCAAACTGAGAGGTCAACTGAGGGTCACCGTATACTACGCGCGCGCGCACCAGCGCCTGATGTTCCCATGTCCAGGCTTCGTTGCGCTGGTAATCGGCGAAAGCATCCGCTGAAGTTACCAGCATCCCCGCAGCACCGGACGGACGCAGCCGCGCATCCACTTCATACAAAATACCGGAGGAGGTACGGGTGCTGAAAAGGTGCATAATGCGCTGCGCAAGACGCAGATAGAACTGTCGCCCGTCAATCTCACGTTCGCCATCCGTCATTACATCCATCGGACAATCGTGCAGGAAGATCAGATCGAGATCCGAGCTGTAACCCAACTCCCAGCCGCCCAGCTTGCCATAGCCGACCACGGCAAAACCGCGTCCCTCGCGATCGCCAAGATGGGTGGGTTGCCCGTAGCGAGCAACCATCTGCGTCCACGCCTGCTGGACTACCGCATCAATCATAGCTTCCGCCAGCCAGGTTAAGTGGTCGCTCACCTTCATCACCGGCAGCGTTCCGGCGATATCAGCCGCGGCAATACGCAACAGCTGCGTTTGCTTAAACTGGCGCAGCGCTTCCAGTTGTTGCTCTTCGTCATCTTCCGGCACGCGCAGTAAATACTGGCGCAGCTCATCACGGTAGGCATCTGTCGCCGTGGGTTGATACAGCGTGTTCGGATCCAGCAGCTCGTCGAGCAACAGCGGATAGCGCGCCAGCTGGCTGGCGACCATCGGCGAGGCGGCACAGAGTGAAATCAGGTGCTTAAGCGCGCCGGGAAATTCGCTCAGCAGCTCCAGATAGGTTGTACGGGTGACAATGCCCACCAGCAGCGGCGTAATGCGCGATAGCGGAACTGAGGCGTCGTCACGCGAACAGACATCGC
The DNA here is from genome assembly GCF_018919505.1 of Citrobacter sp. S55_ASV_140. Classification (NCBI taxonomy): domain Bacteria; kingdom Pseudomonadati; phylum Pseudomonadota; class Gammaproteobacteria; order Enterobacterales; family Enterobacteriaceae; genus Citrobacter; species Citrobacter sp. S55_ASV_140. Next base: position 4,146 of record NZ_JAHLQZ010000157.1, on the reverse strand, counting down.
TCAGCAGATGCGGCATTAGATGATCCAGCACCTGGCGTCCGCGTGGGCCAATGGTGCGTTTATCCAGCTCTTTGCGGAAATCCGCGATCAGTGACAGGACGCGTCGCCGATCGTCATCCGCCAGATGCGTCAGCACCGGCGTGGTGTCATCTTCCTGTAAGGCGTCCTGCCACAGTTCGCGCCACTGTTCTGACAGCGACTCCTCCTGAGTTTCGGCTTCGTCATCGCCAATCAGTTCGTTAAATACCCGTCGCACATTGTGCATATGGCTCGCCAGCACATCGGTCAACTGCTGCCAGTCATCAACGTTCATTCCCCACGCCAGCCGCGCACGATTCAGTTCATCACCCGGCAGCGTCTGGGTCTGTTCATCATTGATACTTTGCAGCAGGTTTTCCAGACGGCGTAAATAGAGATAGGCGGCGCGCAGTTGCTCCGCATCGGTGTCTGGCAACAGGTTTAACGCCTTGATGGCGCTCAGCGTCGGTAACAGTGAGCGGGATTGCAGCGACGGCTCGCGTCCGCCGCGAATAAGCTGGAATACCTGCACGATAAATTCGATTTCACGAATACCGCCCGCCCCCAGCTTAATGTTGTCCTTCAGTCCGCGACGGCGCACTTCACGGGCAATCATCCCTTTCATGTTACGCAGAGACTGGATCACGCTGAAATCGATATAACGACGGAAGACAAACGGTCGCAGCATGGCGCGGAGTTCATTGACGTAAGTGCCATCAGCATCGCCCATAATGCGGGCTTTGACCATTGCATAACGTTCCCAGTCGCGGCCTTGTTCCTGGTAATAATCCTCCAGCGCGGAGAAGCTCAGCACCAGTGGACCACTGTCGCCAAATGGGCGTAGACGCATGTCCACCCGATAAACAAAGCCATCCATTGTGGGCTGATCCAGGACCTTGATGAGCCGCTGGCCCATACGGGTAAAGAACTGCGCGTTATCCAGCTCGCGTCGCCCGCCCTGCGTACTGCCGTGCTCCGGCCAGGCAAAAATCAGGTCGATATCGGAGGAAAAATTCAGCTCGCCGCCGCCCAGTTTCCCCATGCCTAAAATCAGCAGCGGTTGCGCAACACCTTCAGGATTACAAGGCGTTCCCCATTCGCGACAGCAGGCGGCGTATAACCAGTCACGCGCGGCAACGATCAGCGTTTCAGCCAGATGGCTTAGCTGCTGCAAGATACTCTCTTCCGTCACCAGCGACAGCGTCTGCGCCCACGCGATACGCACCATAATGCGACGGCGAAACAGGCGTAGCTCACGCATCAGCGTGTTTTCATCGCTGACGTCGGTCAACGCCTGCTGTAACCAGGCGGCATAGTGTCGCCATTCGTCCGCCTGAGGCGCTGCGCTTTCCAGCTCGACCAGCCATTCAGGATGGGCAATAAGGCTGTCGCGAACAAAATCACTGAATGTAAGCACTGACTTCGCCTGCACGCTAAGCGAGGACTCAGATATTGTTGTTGGCAGCCGCTCAACAACGGTCGGCCAGTACTGCTGTAACGGTGAAGAGAGCTGCTTCATTTATGAGTTATCCTTTGAATAGCGCCAGATGGCGGCCTCAGTCCTGATTATCGTTTTCCGCTGTGCAGCCAGAACGGTTCCAGCGCGATTGCCTCATTACGGAAGTGTTCGATTTCTATATATTGGTTGGCCGCAATGGCGTGTCGCAGGCCCTGCCAGTTGGCGATCCATTCCGAGGCGACATTTTCGTCATAATATCCCGCCAGCATCAGCATGCTATCAATGTTGCGCGTCAGGCGTGGAAGCTGATCGGCATAGCGATCGCCCAGCGGCTGAGCAAAAGCGGTTTTCAGTTCGGCGGCATGGCGCGAGAGATGAATATCTGAGAAGCGCTTAAAGGAGTCGGCAATTTTACCCTGCGCCTTCGCATCAAGGAACGGCTGCCATCCTTTGGTTACCAGCCATTCGGTCAGCGCCAGTTTTGCCATCGCCGTTTGTGTGCTGTAAACCGCCGAAACGGCAGAAACGTCCGACGCCATGATTGCTTCCGACTGGGTCAGCAAATCACGTAAGTGAGCGCTCGCTTTTCGTGGCACATTACCGCCAAACAGCATCAGAATGTGGCGCACCAGGTCCATTGCCGCCAGTACCTCGGATTTCGCCCCCTTGACGCCGCGTACCCACAGCTCTTCATGGTACTGCCACTGGGATAATGCCAGCTCCAGCGCCGCTTCCAGACCTTGCTCGATGCTCGCCTTCGCCGGAACCCGCAAAATGCGCGTCGGTTTGAGTTCACGCGGCGCATTCCCCTGAGCCAAATGATAGCCACGCGCCGCTTTGCTCAGGCTGCCCTGACGTAAACCGGTTTGCGAAACCAGCTGATTTGCCAGCTTCAATACCGCACGGGTATCGCCGCTTAGCAGTTCCAGTTCAAGCTCACAGACAGGCTCCGCAAACTCGCCCGCTTTCACTTCCCCAAGGTCGAGGGCTATCTCAATCCGGCTACCGTCAACATCAAGGCACCATTTTTCACGGTAAAAATCGGTGCTAAACAGCGGCTGCACCTGAGAAGCGAGTTCCGTGGGTAGCTTGCCATCAGGCCAGACTTCAGCGGGAAACAGGGCGAGCTCCAGCTCAGGCGTGCTCAGCGCAACGTTATATTCTGGTCGCTGATGCAGACCGCCCGTTACCCGTCCGGCAATTTTCATGGTCATTTCATAATGACCGTTTTCCCCGCGAATACGCAGGCCCATATCGTGACCACGCAACCAGGCATCCGGCGTTTCGTAGTAGATATTCAGCAACTGGCTGGGCGCGTGATGCTCTCCTCCCAGCGTATTCAGACGCTCACGTAGCGCATCTACAGCATCACTATTGACGATAAATTTTAATTCGATTTCCTGGGCCATGGTCTTGTACTTATGGGTTATGTCACAGTTGAGAAAACTGACTGCGAACTAAGTTCGTTCTTAATGGTCAAGTAGATAGTATTTTGCGCCAAATTGCCATGCAACGAGCAATTTGACGGGCGTAAAAGTTTCGGGTGGTGGCAAAAAGGACACAGATGATTCCGATTGATGTCGAATGCTTTGCGTAGAGACACTGATGCCACTACTATCGTTCCACTTTCTATGACAATAACGACAGCCTGATGCCAAAATTACGCCTGATTGGATTAACTTTACTCGCACTTAGCGCCACTGCAGTCTCACATGCCGAAGAAAAGCGCTATGTCTCTGACGAACTGAACACCTGGGTCCGCAGCGGTCCGGGAGATAATTATCGCCTCGTGGGTACGGTTAACGCCGGCGAGGAAGTCACGCTATTACAGACCGATGCCAACACCAACTATGCCCAGGTGAAAGACAGCACCGGACGTACCGCCTGGATCCCACTGAAAGAGCTGAACAGTACGCCAAGCCTGCGTACCCGCGTTCCCGATCTGGAAAACCAGGTTAAGACGCTGACAGATAAGCTCAATAATATCGATACCACGTGGAATCAGCGCACCGCCGATATGCAGCAAAAAGTGGCGCAAAGCGACAGCGTGATCGACGGGCTGAAACAAGAAAATCAGAAGCTGAAAAACGAACTTATCGTGGCGCAAAAGAAGGTGAGCGCAGCCAACCTGCAGCTTGATGACAAACAGCGCACCATCATCATGCAGTGGTTTATGTACGGCGGCGGCGTGCTGGGTCTTGGTCTGCTGCTCGGCCTGGTTCTGCCGCACATGATCCCAAGCCGTAAACGCAAAGATCGCTGGATGAACTGAATCGCCTTCTCCGCCACACTGACATATGATTAAGGGATGATTTTTTTCAAAAGGAAAGTGGCGTGAAGATTTATCTGGTCGGTGGTGCTGTTCGGGATGCGTTAATAGGGCTACCGGTTAAAGATAAAGATTGGGTCGTTGTCGGCGCCACGCCACAAGAAATGCTCGATGCGGGCTACCAGCAGGTAGGCCGCGATTTTCCCGTGTTTCTGCATCCACAAACCCGGGAAGAGTATGCGCTGGCGCGAACCGAGCGTAAATCAGGTTCGGGGTATACCGGATTCACCTGTTACGCCGCGCCGGATGTAACGCTGGAGGACGATCTTCAACGTCGCGACCTGACCATCAACGCAATGGCCCGCGATGACGACGGGAAGATTATCGACCCGTATAACGG
>NZ_JAHLQZ010000156.1:0-9722 GCF_018919505.1 Citrobacter sp. S55_ASV_140 | reverse complement strand
ATTACACCGCGTAGCCGGTCAGTAAACTGCAGCACGGGGCGGCGTTGCTTGATGCGGACAGCCGCCTGCTCTGGCCCGAGGCGTAACTCACGGCAGTGGCCGTCGTAAATACCGCCGACGCTTTGAATACGCGCCCGTGTACAGGTGCAGTAATAGCTCAGATCCTGCTGATGCAGCCAGCTAAGCGCCTCTCGGTAGGCTTCATGACGCTGGGATTGCCATAAAATTTCGCCATCCCAGTGCAGGCCGTAATGTTCCAGCTGACGCAGAATCGTCTCTGCAGCACCGGGAACTTCACGAGGGGGGTCAATGTCTTCAATACGTACTCGCCAGATGCCGCGCCGGGCACGGGCCTGCAGGTAGCTCCCGAGGGCGGCAATGAGTGAACCGAAGTGCAGTTCGCCGGAAGGGGAGGGGGCGAAGCGGCCAATATAGTGTGAATCGCTCATTTTGCGGACTAACAAATAATAAGGCGGGAGAAACTCCCGCCTGTAGTAAACGTGGTAAAAATGACCGGAATTAACCTGCCATTTGTTTTTCGCGGATTTCTGCCAGCGTTTTGCAGTCGATACACAGATCGGCTGTCGGACGCGCTTCCAGACGGCGAATACCAATTTCTACGCCGCATGATTCGCAGTAGCCGAAATCTTCGTCTTCTACCTTCTTCAGCGTCTTCTCGATCTTTTTGATCAGTTTGCGCTCACGGTCACGGTTACGCAGCTCAAGGCTGAATTCTTCTTCCTGCGCGGCGCGGTCCACCGGATCAGGGAAGTTAGCCGCTTCGTCTTGCATATGAGATACGGTGCGATCGACTTCATCCCTAAGTTGATTACGCCATGCCTCAAGAATACGCCTGAAGTGCGACAGCTGGGCTTCGTTCATATACTCTTCGCCCGGTTTCTCCTGGTACGGCTCCACCCCAGCGATGGCGAGAATACTCAGGGACGATGTTTTACGGTTTTGCCCTTCTTGCATGTTGCTTCTCCTTAACACGCACTATCGATCCCCATGTTCGGGGGAAAAATCAGGTCGCTATAAATAGCAGATGCTTTTCCGGATAGCAATTATCTAAACGTAACACTTGACAACCCTGTGAGGAAAAGCGTATTTGCACACGCGCCCAGAATATTAATTAACCAGATGTTTACACCATTACAAGGTAATGGGCAACGGCTCTTTAAGAGTCATACCATGGGCAGAAAGTTCCGCTTTATAAACCAGAATTTCGACCCCCTTTTGCCGAGCTTCGACCAATAATTGCGCATATTTCGTATCAATATGGCGCGCGGGTGAAAACCGTGTAATGGCTGAATGTAGCACAGCGAAAAATATCACCGCCCGCTTACCTTCAGCCGCTACGCTCATCAATTCCCGAAGATGTTTCTGACCTCGTTCAGTGATGGCATCGGGAAAATAACCCTGATCTTTTTCCGCCAACGTGACTGATTTCACTTCAATATAGCAGTCAGGTCGGGAATCCGCCTGTAACAAAAAGTCTATACGACTCCCTTCGGCGCCGTATTTTACTTCACTTTTCAATATGCTATAGCCTGAAACTTCTGAAATTAGCGACTGCTGAATCGCCTCTTTCGCTAATCTGTTCGCCCACAGCGTGTTAACACAAATAAATGCCCCGGATTGCGTTTGCGTTAATTCCCAGGTATGCGGATATTTCCGTTTGGTATTTTCTGATGTTGAATACCAGACGGTATCACCTGGCGTTGCGCATCCGGTCATCGCGCCGGTATTTGGGCAGTGTAACGTTAACGTTGTGCCATCCGGTGTGATCACATCCGCTAAAAAACGCTTGTAGCGCTGGATGAGCGTAGCCGGTTGTAAAGGTGGAGAAAATTGCATGAACAGTCCCTTTGATTATTCAGTCAGCATCCAGCGTTGCAACTGCGTGTAACGCGTACGCCCCCGCGTGAATGTGGAGGAATAGAGCGCAAACCCGGTGACCGGGAACGACCAGCCAAAGCCGGGGGGCGGAATGGGAACCGCGTGTCCGGCATCGCGTAGCAGCGTGATATGCGGGTGAAACGGCTGCGGGCTTTGATAGCACCCGCTGCGTGAGGCCTGCGCCCGCAGCATATTCGCCAGTTGTAACAGTCCGCGCGGCGGCTGACGCATCCCCAGCCACACTACTCGCGAACGCAGCCATTGCCCGGCATCATCCAGTTTGAGCGTAAAACCGGGCTGGCGAATGCGTCCGGCTAGCTGCGACAACGCCTGTTGCTTCTCTGCGCTGACATCACCTAAAAAGGCCAACGTCAGATGCAGATTTTCGGCGGCGACGGGACGGCCTGCTTCAGGAGGGAACTGCGCGGCTCGCCAGTGGATTAACTGCTCCCGAACCTCGGCAGGCAATTCAATCGCAAAGAACAGCCTTTTTGGCTCAGACATGATGGATACTCGGTTATGAATTAACGCGATGCTACAATGCAGCGCGAAGAATGTTAACCCTCTGGAGCCATTTGTGACGTCGTTGCCCGTTGCCGCCGTAGTGCCTGAACTGCTTACCGCCCTTGATGCCTCGCCGCAGGTTCTGCTGACCGCGCCGACCGGTGCCGGGAAATCGACCTGGCTGCCGTTGCGACTGCTTGAGCATGGTGGCATCAAGGGGCGGATAATTTTGCTGGAGCCGCGCCGTCTGGCGGCACGCAATGTGGCGCAGCGGTTGGCGGAGTTGCTGAACGAAAAGCCCGGCGAGACCGTGGGGTATCGCATGCGCGCGCAAAGCTGCGTGGGGCCGCAGACCCGGCTGGAAGTGGTGACGGAAGGCGTCCTGACGCGCATGATCCAACGCGACCCCGAACTCACGGATGTCGGGTTAGTGATCCTCGATGAATTTCACGAACGGAGTCTGCAGGCCGACCTGGCGCTGGCGCTGCTGCTGGATGTACAGCAAGGTCTGCGTGACGATCTGAAACTGTTGATCATGTCCGCAACGCTCGATAACGGGCGCTTGCAGCAGTTATTGCCCGATGCGCCCATGATTATCTCTGAAGGCCGCACATTTCCGGTCGAGCGACGGTATCAACCGCTGGCGGCACATCTGCGTTTTGACGAAGCGGTGGCGATAGCCACGGCGGAGCTACTGCGCTATGAAAGCGGGTCGCTGCTGCTGTTTTTACCGGGCGTTGGGGAAATCCAGCGCGTGCAGGAGCAACTGGCAACGCGTGTGGGCAGCGATGTTGTGCTGTGCCCACTGTATGGCGCGCTGACGCTTGCCGAGCAGCGTCAGGCGATTTTGCCCGCGCCGCAAGGCCAGCGCAAAGTGGTGCTGGCCACCAACATTGCTGAAACCAGCTTAACGATTGAAGGTATTCGGCTGGTGGTAGACTGCGCTCAGGAGCGCGTGGCGCGCTATGACGCGCGCTCGGGACTGACGCGACTGATTACCCAGCGCATCAGTCAGGCCTCGATGACGCAGCGAGCGGGACGCGCAGGGCGTCTGGAACCCGGAATTTGTCTGCATCTGCTGGCCAAAGAGCAGGCGGAAAGAGCGGCTTCGCAAGGGGAGCCGGAGATATTACAGAGCGATCTGTCCGGGCTGCTAATGGAGTTGCTGCAATGGGGATGCACCGATCCCGCGCAACTAAACTGGCTGGATACGCCGCCCGCTATCAACCTGCAGGCGGCAAAACAACTGTTGCAGATGCTGGGTGCGCTTGCAGGTGACAGGCTCAGCGCTCGCGGGCAGAAAATGGCGATGTTGGGGAACGATCCTCGCCTGGCGGCGATGCTGGTCAGCGCCAGCAATGATACCGAAGCGGCAACGGCGGCAAAACTGGCAGCGATTCTGGAGGAGCCGCCGCGTGGTGGCTGTACCGATCTGGCTGTGGCGTTTTCACGCAATCACCCCGCCTGGCAGCAGCGCAGCCAGCAATTGCTGAAACGGCTCAATGTTCGCAGCGGACAGCCCGACAGTACGCTGCTTTCCCCGTTGCTGGCGCAGGCGTTTGCCGACCGGATCGCGCGTCGACGCGGGCAGGAAGGGCGTTATCAACTGGCTAATGGTATGGGCGCAATGTTGGATGCTGATGACGCTTCCGGACGCCATGAATGGCTGATAGCCCCCCTGTTGCTACAGGGCAGCGCTTCGCCGGATGCGCGTATTCTGCTGGCCCTGCCGCTGGAGATTGACGTGCTGATGCAGACGTGTCCTGAACTGCTCCAGCAGTCCGACACTATCGAGTGGGATGAAACCCAGGGCACATTAAAAGCCTTACGCCGCTCGCGCATTGGTCAGCTCACGGTAAAAGTCCAGCCGCTGGCTAAACCCTCGGAAGAGGAGTTGCACCAGGCGATGTTGAATGGCATTCGCGATAAAGGGCTAAGTATGCTCAACTGGACGCCGGAGGCCGAGCAGTTTCGGCTGCGTTTGCATTGTGCGGCGACCTGGTTGCCAGAATATGACTGGCCTGCGGTAGATGAAGATTCTCTGCTGGCGACGCTGGAGACCTGGCTGTTGCCGCACATGAGCGGTGTGCACTCTTTACGCGCGTTAAAAGCATTAAATGTGGGTCAGGCATTGCGCGGTTTGCTGGACTGGTCAATGCTGCAACGTCTGGATAGTGAACTGCCGGCGCATTACACTGTGCCGACGGGGAGTCGGATTGCCATTCGCTATCATGAAGATAATCCTCCTGCGCTGGCGGTGCGGATGCAGGAAATGTTTGGCGAAGCGAGGACTCCAACCATCGCTCAGGGCCGCGTTCCGCTGGTGTTGGAGCTGCTGTCTCCGGCCCAACGACCGCTACAGGTGACCAGCGATCTGAGCGCGTTCTGGCAGGGATCGTACCGCGAGGTGCAAAAAGAGATGAAAGGGCGTTATCCGAAACACGTCTGGCCGGACGATCCGGCGAATACCGCGCCAACGCGGCGCACCAAAAAGTATTCGTAATGTAACTGTAGGCCGGATAAGGCGTTATGCCGCATCCGGCGAAAGAGCGGCAATAATTGAGAGATTTCTTCTTCTGTCGCAGGACGGAAGAACAGAGAATCGGGCCCTTGCGCCTGAATGTTGCGGAGAAAAAGCATGGCGGGGAATGACCGCGAGCCAATTGGACGTAAAGGGAGACCATCGCGTCCGGTAAAACAAAAGGTGAGCCGTCGTCAACTCAGAGATGAAGAGTATGACGACGATTATGATGATGACTATGAGGATGAAGAACCGATGCCGCGTAAGGGTAAGGGCAAAGGGCGTAAGCCTCGTGGTAAGCGCGGCTGGTTCTGGCTGCTGGTAAAACTGTCGATTGTCTTTTTGGTGCTGATCGCCATTTACGGCGTGTATCTGGACCAAAAAATTCGTAGCCGTATTGATGGCAAAGTCTGGCAACTTCCGGCGGCGGTATATGGCCGCATGGTTAACCTTGAGCCAGAAATGCCCATCGGCAAGAACGAGATGGTGAAGCTGCTGGAGGCCACGCAGTATCGTCAGGTGACGAAGATGACGCGTCCGGGCGAATTCACCGTACAGGCGAAGAGCATTGAGATGATTCGTCGCCCGTTTGACTTCCCGGACAGCAAAGAAGGGCAGGTGCGCGCGCGTCTGACCTTTGACGGCGATCATCTGGACACCATCGAGAATATGGATAACAACCGCCAGTTCGGTTTCTTCCGTCTCGATCCGCGTCTGATCACCATGCTCTCTTCACCAAACGGCGAGCAGCGTCTGTTTGTCCCGCGTAGCGGCTTCCCGGATCTGCTGGTGGACACGCTATTGGCGACAGAAGACCGTCACTTCTATGAGCATGACGGGATCAGTCTCTATTCCATTGGTCGTGCAGTGCTGGCGAACCTGACGGCAGGTCGTACGGTACAGGGGGCCAGTACACTGACCCAGCAGTTGGTGAAGAACCTGTTCCTCTCCAGCGAGCGCTCCTACTGGCGTAAAGCCAACGAAGCCTATATGGCGCTGATCATGGATGCGCGTTACAGCAAAGACCGCATTCTTGAGCTGTACATGAACGAAGTCTATCTCGGCCAGAGCGGTGACAACGAGATCCGTGGCTTCCCGCTGGCGAGCTTGTATTACTTCGGACGTCCGGTGGAAGAGTTAAGCCTCGACCAACAAGCACTGCTGGTTGGGATGGTGAAAGGGGCGTCGATTTATAACCCGTGGCGTAACCCGAAGCTGGCGCTGGAGCGTCGTAACCTGGTGCTGCGTCTGCTGCAACAGCAGCAGATTATCGACCAGGATCTGTATGACATGCTGAGCGCGCGTCCGTTAGGCGTGCAACCGCGCGGCGGGGTGATCTCCCCGCAGCCAGCGTTTATGCAGATGGTGCGTCAGGAGCTACAGGCGAAGCTCGGCGATAAAGTTAAAGATCTCTCCGGCGTGAAAATTTTCACCACCTTTGATTCCGTGGCGCAGGACGCTGCAGAAAAAGCGGCGGTGGAAGGCATTCCGGTGCTGAAGAAACAACGTAAGCTGAGCGATCTGGAAACGGCGATTGTGGTGGTTGATCGCTTTAGCGGTGAAGTTCGCGCCATGGTTGGCGGGGCAGAGCCGCAGTTTGCGGGCTATAACCGTGCGATGCAGGCGCGTCGTTCAATTGGTTCTCTGGCGAAGCCGGCGACCTATCTGACGGCGCTCAGCCAGCCGAAGCTGTACCGCCTGAATACCTGGATTGCCGATGCGCCAATTGCGCTGCGTCAGCCGAACGGCCAGGTGTGGTCGCCGCAGAACGATGACCGTCGCTATAGCGAAAGCGGTAAAGTGATGCTGGTGGACGCGTTAACGCGCTCAATGAACGTACCCACGGTGAATCTGGGGATGGCGCTGGGCTTGCCTGCCGTGACCGATACCTGGCTGAAGCTGGGCGCGCCGAAAGATCAGCTTAACCCGGTTCCGGCTATGCTGCTGGGGGCGCTGAACCTGACGCCAATCGAAGTGGCGCAGGCGTTCCAGACTATTGCCAGCGGTGGGAACCGCGCGCCGCTGTCGGCGCTGCGTTCGGTGATTGCCGAAGATGGCACGGTGTTGTACCAGAGCTTCCCGCAGGCTGAGCGTGCCGTTCCGGCGCAGGCGGCGTATATGACGCTGTGGACCATGCAGCAGGTGGTTCAGCGTGGTACAGGCCGCCAGCTTGGCGCGAAGTATCCTGGGCTGCATCTGGCGGGTAAAACCGGGACCACCAACAACAACGTCGATACCTGGTTCGCCGGGATTGACGGCAGCCAGGTGACCATCACCTGGGTGGGCCGTGATAACAACCAGCCAACCAAGCTGTACGGTGCCAGCGGCGCGATGTCGATTTATCAGCGTTATCTGGCTAACCAGACTCCAACCCCGCTGGTGCTGACGCCACCGGAGGATGTGGTGGATATGGGCGTGGACTATGACGGCAACTTCGTGTGTAGTGGTGGGATGCGCACGCTGCCAGTATGGACCACCGATCCAGACTCACTGTGTCAGCAGGGGGAAATGCTGCAGCAGTCGGGTAATCCGTTCGATCAATCTTCTCAACAGCCGCAGCAACAGCAGCCTCAACAGCAGCAACCGGCGCAGCAAGAGAAGAAAGACAGCGACGGCGTAGCGGGTTGGATTAAGGATATGTTCGGCGGAAACTAATCAATGCGTCATCTGGTTCCCTTACTCAGTAGGGAGCCAGATTGGCGTTTACCCTCCTGTCTTTATTATTTATTTCAGCAATGTGTTGTTGGTAATTATATTTTTAATTTATTTTAGATTTCCTTAATTATTTGTTTATTATATTTCATAATTGATTATTTTCTTTAAAAACAATTGATTATGCATATCTCGGATATGAATTGTGTTCCTGATGATAATATTATGATATTAAATGTAATATAATATTTATGAATTAACGTTGTCCCTAAAAAATGTCTGCTTTTTGATTGTTGTTATTGTTGACATGGACATTGTCTTTTCTCTGTTAGTTATAAATAATATTTAGCATATGTAAGGAATACATTATGTATAAGAAGCATATTTCCACTTTGTTTGCAGGACTATTGCTTGCAACTGTGGCGACTCATGCCTTAGCGGTTGATACAGGAACTGTCACGTTTACAGGCAAAATTATTCCCGACACCTGCACCGTGGATGTCAATGGCGCAACTACCAGCGGTACGGTGACATTTAACCCTTTGAGCCAAACTGCGTTTGGCGCTGATAAGAAAGTGGGTGATTCTCAGAGTTTTGCGATTACAGTTGGTGCTTGTGATTCTGCAATTAGTAATCTGAATATTAAATTTAATGGCACACGTATTACGGGCTATGACGATGAAGTCCTGCAAGCGAGTGGTAGTGCGAAGAATCTCGGTGTTCGTTTATTACCGGAGAATAGCAGCAACTACATAAAATTTGATGGTTCAGATCCGGAATCGGCAACCAATAAATCTAACAGTGGCAGTATTGTCTTTAACTATACCGCAGAAGTCATTCAGGTGGGCTCAACATTACCAACTACCGGCGATTATAGCGCACAGGCAACATATACTCTGATGTATCGTTAATATTGATTGGCCTGAAAGGGCCAGTCTTTCAATGGAATGAAAAATGAAAAGACAGTTAGGTATCTTCTCTTTTTTATCGCTTTTTCTTATGAACATTGCACAGGCTGGTGTGGTCATTAGCGGCACACGTATTATTTATCCGGCCAGCCAGGCTGAAGTACAAGTTACATTAAAAAATAAAGATAATGATAAACGTTACCTGGTTCAAAGCTGGGTGAGTAACGTTGATGACAGTAAAGCACCATTTGTTATTACCCCACCGATTTACAAGCTGGAAGAAAATCGCCAGACGCTGCTGCATGTCGTGTATACCGGTGATAAAAGCGCCTTACCTCAGGATCGTGAATCCCTGTTTATGGCAAATGTGAAATCGGTATCTGCCATTCCGGAAGCGTTGAGAGATAACAACACCTTGCAGCTTGCGATTAAAACGAAAGTTAAATTATTTTATCGCCCAAAGGCTTTAAGCGATCACGCGGCTAAGAATGCCTGGCAGTCGCTACAGTTTAGTCATAATAACAATCAGCTTGTGATTAAAAACCCTACGCCATTTTATGTGACTTTTGGCCAGCTCACTGTTGGCGGGAAAGAAATTCAACTGGCCAAAAATCAGGTTGTACCTTCTGCATTAAGCATGATGATTGCACCTTTTGGCGAGCAGCGTTATCCCCTGCCTTCTGGTGCCAAAGGACAGGTTAGCTGGACCGCTATTAATGATTATGGCTCTGAGACTGAACAACGTAAGCAGTCACTGTAGAGCTCTGCCAATATAAACCCCGCTGCTCATAATATGATTATTACATCGTTAATTGAATACTGATGTCTTTAATAAATTAAAAGGTGAAGATCTTAAAGGATCCATGTCTTCGTAAAAAATAAACTAGCCATCGGATGGGCAATATGTTTTCAATTCGCGTCTTGCGCACATTTACTTTAAATTCGTTGACCTTGGCAATACTGGCAGCAAGTGCTCCAGGGTATGCCGACGATTATTTTAACCTTAGTGCACTCGAAACCGATACTCCATTAGAGAATACGGGCGCGCTGGCCGCTTATTTACATAACAGTGGCCTGTTACCTGGTAACTATCTCACTTCTGTGGTTTGGGATCAGGAATTTATTGATAAAAGAAATATCAATTTTCTCCTTTCGAAGGACGGCAAAAAGCTGGTGCCGCAGTTCACTAAAGCAGAATTGCGCGAGTTGGGCGTTAAAGTTGACACCGTTCCGGCACT
>NZ_JAHLQZ010000155.1:0-9747 GCF_018919505.1 Citrobacter sp. S55_ASV_140 | reverse complement strand
GTTGCAGGGCGTGGTGGAAAAAGGCGGCGATCTGCGTGTCGAAGTCGCCGACACCAATGAAAGCAAAGAGCTGGTTAAGTTCTGCCGTAAATTTACCGTACCGCTGCGCGCGGCGCTGCGCGAAGCGGGCGTACTGGCAAAATATGAAACGCCGAAACGTCCGGTGGTTCATGTTTTCTTTATCGCCCCTGGCTGTTGTTATACCGGTTATTCCTGGCCTGACAATAACTCCCCGTTCTACATGGGTATTCCGCGCCTGAAGTTCCCGGCCGATGCGCCGAGCCGCTCAACGCTGAAGCTGGAAGAGGCGCTGCATGTGTTCATTCCAGAAGATGAGTGGGACGAGCGTCTGGCCAACGGCATGTATGCCGTGGATTTAGGCGCATGTCCGGGCGGTTGGACCTATCAACTGGTTAAACGCAACATGTGGGTTTATTCCGTGGATAATGGTCCGATGGCGCAAAGCCTGATGGATACAGGGCAGGTCACCTGGTTGCGCGAAGACGGATTTAAGTATCGCCCGAATCGTAACAACATCTCATGGATGGTGTGCGACATGGTGGAGAAGCCGGCGAAGGTTGCCGCGCTGATGGCGCAGTGGCTGGTCAACGGCTGGTGTCGCGAGACGATCTTCAACCTCAAGCTGCCGATGAAAAAACGTTATGAAGAGGTATCGCAGAATCTGGCCTATATCCAGGCACAGCTTGATGAGCATGGCGTCAATGCCCAGATGCAGGCGCGTCAGTTGTATCATGATCGGGAAGAAGTGACCGTACACGTGCGTCGTCTGTGGGCTGCCGTCGGCGGTCGCCGGGACGAGCGATAACGCTAAACATAGACCGGATGGCGGCGTAAACGTCTTATCCGGTCTATGTTGTTTCAATCAGCTGCGTATCTGACACGATATGCGTCACATCATCCAGACGCCCAATCCGGACCTCCCCGGAACGATTAAACTTACTTTTATCGATCAGCAATAAAGATTGCGATGCGCGCTTAAGCAGAATGGATTTGAAGTCTGCGTTGGTGGCATTGGAGTCCCAGAGCGTGCCGTCGCTGTCGATCCCTTCGCAGGAAAAAATAAATAGATCGATATCGAGGGATTTTAGCTGCGAGATGAGCGCGGAATTAACATAACAGCCGTATTTACGTTCAAGGCGACCGCCAGAGCTAATGAGCTGAATGTGTTCGCGTTTTGTCAATTCCTGGCAAATGGGTTGGCTGTTGGTAAAAACCTGAATGTCGATGTCCGGTAGCTGACGTGCCAGATACCAGCAGGTTGAGCTGGCGTCTAAGGCGATCACCATTCCTTCTTCAATCCATGCCAGCGCTTCCCGCGCAATATCCGCTTTGTGCGCATAGTGGCTTTTGAGTCGAATATGAAACGGGTCGCCACTGTCCTGATTTTTCCGGTGAATGGCCTTGGCCCGTCCATGATTGCGTAGCACTTTGCCCTGGGTTTGTAATTCACTGAGATCGCGGCGGATGGTCTCTTTGCTGACGTTAAGCTGCAAAGACAGGGCTTCGGTTGTCAGGCTTTTGTGGTGGGTAAGCAGATCTACGATGGCCTGCTGGCGCGCCGCTTTCATGTTCTGATCCTCATTTTATGCAGAATGCCCGTACCAGACGGGCATGCTGACCAGAGATTATGGCGTTACCCCTTTTTTTAAAAGAATATTCCCGTACTTTGCCCGTTCTCCTGTGATAACGATCGCAAACGCCTTTTGCGCGCGTTCGTAAAAGGCATAACGGTCAATACGCGTGATGTCTGGGCAGGGGGTCTGTAAGGAAAGCGCCTGGCGATAGCGAGCCTCGACGTCAGGATCGAGAGCGTCGCCTTCTACTGCCGCCATCATCACCAGCGGCGGGGCGTAGCTGTCCAGTTCAAAAAGCGGAATAATCGCCTGCAGCAGATCGCTGACCAGCAGACCGTCGGCGCGAATCACCTGCGGTCCCATGCTGTGAGCCGGAAAATGGGCATCGGAAAAGATAATCTCATCGCCGTGACCCATTTCAGCCAGCACCTTCAGCAGGTCGGGAGAAATTAAGGGTGATATCGTTTTGAGCATGTTACTCGACTCCTGTCAGTTCAGATTCGGTTTGCGGATAGAAGTAACGGTACTGGTAGCTCACCTGGGCACGAGCCTGTTCCGGGGTGGTAAATTCACCCATACCTGACCAGGCAAACATTGCGGCGCCTGCCACGGTGGTTTCGGCGTCATCCAGCACTTTGACAGGGATCCCGAGAACGTTAGCTTTAATCTGGTTCCACAATGCGTTACGGCTGCCCCCGCCAACCAATAACAATTCAGAGGCCTGGAAATGACCGATTTTTTCCAGCGTGTGCAAATTCTGCTGCAACTGTTCTGTCAGTCCTTCCAGCGCGGCGCGATAAAAATGCCCGCGGGTGGTATTGAGCGTAACCCCTTGCCAGCCCGCATTCTGAGAGGCCAGCAGGTTGCAGTGCATCTTGACGCCTTCTGCGCCAGCAGGAATGGACCGGGCTTCGTCAATCAGCGTCTGCCAGGGCGTTTCGACAGTCCAAAACAGCTTACGCACCCATTCGAGTACGCCGGAGGCCAGCCACTGCATGCCGGGATTGTACAGTCCGGCCTGGCTGTCTAATTCACAAGTGGAACCCGCATAACGGCTGAGCAGAGAGGTGTTCACCTGCGCACTGCGCACCATCAGAATTTCCCATGTACCGGAAGAGAGCACCGGTTCGTCTGGCTGAGCCCCCGCGCCAAACAGCGCAAACTGCGTGTCGTGCCCGGCAGATATCACCGGAATACCCACTGGCAGCCCGAGCAGGCTGGCGGCCTCGTGTTGCAGTGCCCCAATCTGTTCGCCCGCTTCCACCAGACGTGGAAACAGTCGGCGCGGTATGCCGGTTGCCTGCAAAATGTCATCACTGAAATCGCGCTGCTGGATGTTCAGCATCTGGCTGGTGCCCGCCATAGTGATATCTGTGGTGAACTCGCCGGTTAAACGGTGGTTGATAAGCGACGAAATAAACAGCCAGGCGTGTGCCTGTTCGAGCAGTTGTGGATGGTTTTCTTTCAGCCACACCAGTTTATACAGCGTATTGAAGCTGAACGCGCCGACGCCGGAGATTTCCTGCAGTTGCTGCGGCGACATGTAGCGATGGATATTTTCCATCACTGCTGCGGTGCGCGGGCATTTCCAACTGATTACCGGATATAACTGTTTGCCGTGTTGATCGACCAGCGTACCGTCTACGCCGAAGGTGGTGACGGCGATCCCACAGATACGACAATTGGCCAGTTGCGTAGAGAGCCGCTGACAGCAGTCGGCGAAGCGTTGCAAAATGGCCTCCAGCGACCACTGATGCCAGGCCCCGTTTTCTGCGGCAATATCACTGGCGTTGGGCGTTGAGGCGCGGGCGATAATTTTTCCCTGTCGGTCAACGGCAATGGCCCGCACGTTGGTCGCGCCGCAGTCGAGTACCAGGATAACGTCTTGTTTCATAACAACTCCTGAAACGCTACCGGATGGCGCTGCGCTTATCCGGCCTAAGGTTCACTCGTCCGTAGGCCCGGTAAGCTTGCGCCACCGGGCAAAGCCACATTAACGTTTATACAGCGGGCCGTAGTTTTGGCAGGCACGATAATCCTGGCCTTCGCTATCCATACCGTGGGCTGCCCAGGCTGAAGGACGATAGATTTTTTCGTCTTCCACGTTGTGCATGCAAACCGGAATACGCAGCATGGCGGCAAGCGTAATAAAGTCTGCGCCGACGTGGCCAATCGTCAGCACACCGTGGTTTGCGCCCCAGTTAGCCATGACGGAATAGACATCGCTGAATGGACCTTTACCGGTTAAGCGCGGGGCAAACCAGGTGGTCGGCCAGGTCGAGTTGGTACGCGCATCAAGCTGAGCATGCACCTCTTTTGGTAACTCCACGCTCCAGCCTTCGGCGATTTGCAGAACCGGTCCTAACCCTTTGATAATATTGATGCGAGTCATGGTGAATGGCACACCGCCCTCGGTCAGGAAGCGAGAGGAGTAACCGCCGCCGCGGAAGTATTCGTGAATAGCCGGACACCATTCGGTCGCCGCCAGACAATCATCGGCCTCTTTCTGTGAGATTTCCCAGTGCGGCTTCATGGTTGGTTTACCTGCGCCATCGCGCTGCTTGCAAGAGCCGTCCAGGGCTGCCGATCCAGAGTTGATCAGGTGAATAATGCCGTGCTCAGCCAGCCCGGTCAGCGGTTTACCCGTGACACGCTCCACCGCCTCTGGCGACCAGTAGGTGCGCACATCAGCAAAAACCTGTGCTGTACCAGTGAGTTGGTGACCAAACAGCATCGCTACGCCGTTGAGACTGTCGTTTTCAGTCGCGACAACAAACGGTTCACGCACACCATTCCAGTCGAAGGAGCTGTTCAGCAGTGCTTCGGCAGTGTCGCCGTTTGGATATTGATCCGTCCAGTGACGCTGGCCCTGGAAGCCCGCGGCAATCGCGTTGTAACCCAGCGATTCTTCAACACGACCTTTGTCTGCTAACTTCTGATTGCCTTGCATCATGTCGCGGATGCACATCGCCATCAGCAGGCTTTCTTTCAGTACCGCGCGGCTCTGCTCTTCGTTACGCTTATACTGTTGGGCGTTCTGATCTTCGCCGTAGCGGAAATGCTTGTCTGCCCACGCCAGTGCGATATCCAGTTCAGCTTCGTCATAAATTTTCTGATCAATTCTACGGCGAAGTTCAGTCATATCAACAGGTTGAACCTTCATTCCCAGCCAGGATTCAAAGAAGTTATGATCGACAATAGAACCGGCAATGCCCATAGAAACGCCGCCTACGGATAAATAGCTTTTACCTTTCATACTGGCAACGGCTAAGCCCGCCCGGGTGAAACGCAGCAGTTTTTCTTCGACGTCGGCGGGGATGGTGGTGTCGCCGGCATCCTGTACGTCGTGACCGTAAATGGAGAACGCGGGCAGACCTTTTTGATTATGCGCAGCCAGCGCGGCAGCAAGATAAACGGCGCCAGGGCGTTCTGTGCCGTTAAAGCCCCAGATAGCTTTCGGACGCATCGGATCCATGTCGATGGTTTCGCTGCCGTAACACCAGCAGGGGGTAACGGTAATCGTTACGCCAACATTTTGGCTGCTGAACTTTTCTTCACAGGCTGCGGATTCCGCCAGACCGGCAATACAGGTGTCGGCAATTACACATTCAATTTGTGCGCCACAGGCATGGCGAAGTTTTTCCGTAATAAGCGCGGCGGTGGCTTTCGCCATATTCATGGTTTGCTCTTCAAGCGACTCACGTACCCCCATACGACGGCCATCAATAACCGGGCGGATACCAATCTTCGGTAAGCTATTTTTTCTCATTCGAGGTTCCTCATCTCACTTTGTGCCGTGCTGCAAAAGCGGATGTTGGACACCACTGTCGCAGTTGGCTGAATTACCCATTTTTGCTAACTCGAGTTAGCTTAGGTATTGGAGAGTTTTTTACACAACTTTTTTGTTATGGAACTGTGAGAGGCTTCACGAGAAGTGGTTAAAATTCGATCTGCGTCAAATAAACAAATACGCAGATTTTTAATAAAAACCTTTTAAATCATAATCATATAATAAATTGTCTGTTCAGCATCACAGTTTTAAACCAAATGATTTGGCTAATTTGAGTAGCTAAAATAGCTTTAAAAGGCACTTCGCTAACTCGAGTTAGCATGATTGATAAAACGCATATGAACTTGTAAGTAGTATTCGCATTAACGGTGACGATGGCTCTCTGGCAATCTTGTTTTCGCCTGATTCACTGACTGCAGTTTCTGTATATTGAGGAAAGCAGCAATGTCTGAAACATTTTTACAGATGAGTCATATTACGAAACGTTTTCCCGGCGTATTAGCGTTGAGTAATGTGGATTTTGCTTTACACAAAGGTGAGGTTCATGCGCTGCTGGGTGAGAATGGCGCAGGAAAATCTACGTTGATGAAGATCTTATCCGGTGTTTATCAGCCTGATGAAGGGGAGATTATTTTTGAGGGGCAGCCGGTTACTTTCGCTAACCCGTTAAGTGCGCAAAGTGCAGGTATCACGATTATTCATCAGGAATTTAACCTATTCCCTGAACTCACCGTTGAAGAAAATATATTTATTGGCAGGGAGTTTTGCAAAAATAATCGCTGGCGTCTGGACGAAAAACAACAGCGGCAGGCTGCGATCGATATTTTGCAAAAGTTAAACCTGAATATCGCCCCAGACACGCTGGTTGCCGATCTGACCGTTGCTCAACAACAAATGGTTGAGATAGCTAAAGCGATATCGGTCAATGCCAAGATTCTTATTATGGATGAACCTACAGCGGCACTGACGGAAACGGAAATCGACAGCTTGTTTCAGGTAACCCGTTTATTGAAAGAACAGGGGACTGGCATTGTTTACATTTCGCACCGACTGGAGGAGCTGGCGCTGATAGCCGATCGCGCTACGGTAATGCGCGATGGGCAGTTTATTGCCACCGTGGATTATGATGCGGTCAAAATTAGCGACCTGATTGCCATGATGGTCGGGCGTGACCTCGGTAATATTTATCCTCGCCGTGAACCTTTGGCTCAACGTAAGCCCGTGTTGGAAGTGAGTGGGCTGACGCGTAATGGTGTATTGAACAATATTGATTTCACGCTTTACCAAGGAGAAATCCTGGGCTTCGCCGGTCTGATGGGCGCAGGGCGTACTGAGCTGGCGCGGGCGATTTTTGGCGCGGATCCCATTGATGGTGGAACCCTTAAGCTGAACGGTAAAGTTACGGTGATTAAAGATATTCCTGATGCTATCCAACAGGGTATCAGCTATTTAACCGAGGACAGGAAAAAAGAGGGACTGGCATTAGGACTGTCCGTTGAGCGCAATATTATGTTGGGCAATTACCCTGAGTATTCCGATCGTTTTGGCAATGTGGACAGCAAACGTTGCCAGAAAACCAGCGAGGAACAGGTTAAAGCCCTACGTATTAAAACACCACATTTAGAGCAAGCCGCCTTGAATTTAAGTGGTGGTAATCAGCAGAAAATTATTATTGCCCGATGGGTGTGTAAAGACACCGATATTCTCATCTTTGATGAACCCACTCGCGGGATTGATGTGGGGGCCAAGCTTGAAATTTATGAATTAATGAATCGGCTGGTGGCAAAAGGGAAATCAATTATCATGATCTCCTCTGAATTACCGGAAGTGCTGGGTATGTGCGATCGCATTTTAGTGATGCGTAATGGGCGTATTACCGGGGAGCTAGCTTCTGATGACGCCACACAAGAAAAAATCATGCAATATGCGACGTTAGAGGACTAACTTATGACTATCTCTGTAACCTCTTCAGACAGCAATAATAAGAAAATAAAAATTAACAAAGAACTTTTAATGCGCCTTGCGCCACTTTTAAGTCTGATTATTTTGGTAATATTTTTTAGTTTTGGTTCGCCATTTTTCTTTAATACTGAAAACATTATGACAATTGCCCTGCAAACCTCGGTGATTGGCATTATGGCAATTGGCGTTACCTTCGTCATTATCACTTCAGGGATCGACCTTTCTCTCGGTTCAGTCGTGGCATTTTCTGGTGTCGCGGTAGGTATCTGCGCCACGCTGGGATTGCCTCTGCCCGTCTGTATTCTTGCGGGTGTACTGGCTGGAGGATTATGCGGCTATATCAATGGTCTGCTGGTCACCAAAATGACTATCCCGCCTTTTATCGCCACGCTGGGTCTGATGATGTCCGTCAGAGGTATCAATATGGTGATGACCGATGGCCGCGCGATTTACTTCGCTGATTACCCCACCTTCAAAATGCTGGCCCAGGGACGGTTGTTTGATGTGCTGCCCTATCCCGTTTTTTACCTGGTGGTGGTGGCGCTCATCGCCGCGTACATCCTGAAGAAAACGGTGATAGGCCGCTATGTTTACGCGGTGGGCAGTAATGAGGTGGCGGCACATCTTTCCGGGATTAAAGTGCAGCGCGTGAAAATTTTCGTCTACGCCTTTTGTGGTCTGCTGACCGGGATTGCCGGGGTCATTCTGGCCTCACGTTTAAACTCCGGGCAGCCAACGGTCGGTGTGGGTTATGAGCTGGAAGCTATCGCGGCGGTTGTTATTGGCGGTACCAGTCTGATGGGCGGGATTGGCACCATCGGCGGCACCATCATTGGCGCATTCATTATGAGCGTGTTGAAAAATGGTCTGAACCTGATGGGGGTTTCCCAGTTCTGGCAAATGGTGGCCATGGGGGTAGTGGTCATTGCTGCGGTTTATCTCGACACATTACGCAAAAAAATTCGTTGATTTACGCTCCCGGAAGTCACGGGACATCATAACCCTGACGTTTAGGGTGACTCACTCAGAACGGAGTAAAACAATGAGAACCAGGAATTTTGTCTATGCGTTATCCCTGCTGGCCTGTATGACATCCAGCGTTTTGGCTAAAGATATGAATCTTCCCGTGGTCAGTAAAGGTTTCCAGCATGAATTCTGGCAAACCGTAAAAATGGGGACGGAAGCGGCAGCAAAAGAGTTGGGTGACAAAACCAGCTACGTGGGCCCGGCGGATGAAACTCAGATTGCCGAGCAGATTCAGTTAGTTGAAAACGCGATGGCGCAAAAACCTAATGGACTATTACTGGCCGCGTTAGATGCCAATGCGCTGGCGCCATTAGTTGAGACCGCAAATTCACGCGGCATTAAAGTTGTGACCTTTGAC
Source organism: Citrobacter sp. S55_ASV_140 (assembly GCF_018919505.1). Classification (NCBI taxonomy): domain Bacteria; kingdom Pseudomonadati; phylum Pseudomonadota; class Gammaproteobacteria; order Enterobacterales; family Enterobacteriaceae; genus Citrobacter; species Citrobacter sp. S55_ASV_140. The sequence continues at coordinate 1,016 of NZ_JAHLQZ010000155.1, read as the reverse complement.
TCCGGTGTGAATTCTGATATTCCGGTCAGTTTTGTCGCCACGAATAACCGTAAAGCCGGGGCTGAAGCGGCAGACGCGCTGGCAGCGGAAGTGGGCAACAAAGGAAAAGTGGGCATTATTGCGCACGTAGCAGGGACCTCCTCAGCGATTGAGCGTTCAGAAGGGTTTATTGCCCGCATGAAGGAGAAATATCCGGATATCCAGGTGCTACCGGTCCAGTATAGCGATGGCGATCCGCAAAAAGCGATGGATAAAACCATCGATATGATTCAGGCCAACCCGGATATTGCAGGGATTTATGGCACGAATGAAGGCTCAACGCTCGGCGTAGCAAACGCAATTGATAGTCAAAACCTGAAAGGCAAAGTGAAGGTGATTGGTTTTGACAGCACCGAGGCCATTATTGCCTTCCTGAAGTCCGGGGTGATTCAGGGCTTTGTTGTGCAGGACGCCTACCAGATTGGCTATCAGGGTATCAAGACGCTGAAAGCGGCGGTATCCGGTCAGTCTGTACCAAAAGAGATTGATATTCCGGTGAAATTCGTTAGTGCGAAGAACATTGATACCCCAGAAATTGACAAGCTGTTACACCCATTCGGTAAAAAATAAGAGCGTTGGGGCGAGGTACTCGCCCCACTATTAGCTAACGTCAGGGAGTTACTATGAGCAGTGGATATTTCCTCGGTGTGGATGTCGGCTCTGCCAGTGTCAGGGCGGGTGTGTTCGATGCCAGCGGCAAACGTCTGGCCTTTGCGACACGCCCTATCTCGCAGTTTCGACCCGGCCCCGCTCGGGTTGAGCAGTCATCTGCAGAAATCTGGCAGCAGGTTTGCGATGCGGTTAAGGGGGCAGTATCGTCATCCGGGATCTGCATTGAGGATATCCGTTCACTGGGATTCGATGCCACTTGTTCATTGGTGGCTCTCGACGAGCAGGGGCAGGGCCTGGCGGTTTCACCAGGCGAACCATCAGACCATAACATCATTATGTGGATGGATCATCGCGCGGTGCAGGAA
>NZ_JAHLQZ010000154.1:0-9808 GCF_018919505.1 Citrobacter sp. S55_ASV_140 | reverse complement strand
CGTGAAGCCATGGCTTACGCGCAGTTCCTCGCAGGCATGGCATTTAACAACGCCTCTCTGGGTTACGTGCACGCCATGGCGCACCAGTTGGGTGGCTTCTACGATCTGCCACACGGTGTATGTAACGCCGTGCTGCTGCCGCATGTACAGGTTTTCAATAGCAAGGTGGCTGCCGCTCGTCTGCGTGATTGCGCGGCTGCGATGGGCGTTAACGTGGCTGGACTGAGTGAAGAGCAAGGGGCGGAAGCCTGTATCGCGGCGATCCGTAAACTGGCGCAGAAAGTGAATATTCCGGCCGGTCTGCGTGAGCTGAACGTGAAGGAAGAAGATTTTGCCGTTCTGGCGACCAATGCCCTGAAAGACGCCTGTGGTTTCACTAACCCGATTCAGGCGACTCATGACGAAATCATGGCAATTTATCGCGCTGCGATGTAATTCGTGATACCTGTCGTAAAGCAGTAAAAGGCTGGCGAATTATTCGCCAGCCCCGTCTACCCTTGTAGTACCCCTACAGCAAGGAGACGGTCATGACCAATAACCCCCCTTCAACGCGTATTTATCCCGGCGAGTATGGTTACCCTCTGAAGTTAAAGGCCCGATACGATAACTTTATCGGCGGTGACTGGGTCGCGCCGGTGGACGGCGAGTATTACCAAAACCTGACGCCGGTCACCGGGCAATTGCTGTGCGAAGTGGCCTCTTCCGGTAAGAAGGATATCGATCTGGCACTGGATGCCGCGCACAAAATAAAAGATAAATGGGCGCAGACATCCGTGCAGGACAGAGCGGCGATTCTGTTTAAAATCGCCGATCGTATGGAACAAAACCTGGAACTGCTGGCGACGGCAGAAACCTGGGATAACGGTAAACCCATCCGTGAAACCAGCGCGGCAGACGTGCCGCTGGCGATTGACCATTTCCGCTATTTCGCCTCCTGTATTCGTGCGCAGGAAGGGGGAATCAGCGAGGTTGATAGTGAGACCGTGGCTTATCATTTCCATGAGCCTCTTGGCGTGGTCGGGCAAATTATCCCGTGGAACTTCCCGCTGCTAATGGCCAGTTGGAAGATGGCGCCCGCGCTGGCGGCGGGTAACTGCGTGGTGCTTAAACCCGCGCGCCTGACGCCGCTGTCCGTGCTGCTGCTGATGGAGGTCATTGGCGATCTGCTCCCGCCTGGTGTCGTGAACGTGGTAAACGGTGCGGGTGGGGAAATCGGTGAATATCTGGCGACGTCTAAACGTATTGCGAAAGTGGCGTTTACCGGCTCAACGGAAGTCGGCCAGCAGATCATGCAGTATGCTACGCAGAACATTATTCCCGTCACCCTGGAGCTGGGTGGGAAATCGCCCAATATCTTCTTCGCGGACGTGATGGATGAAGAAGATGCGTTCTTTGATAAGGCGCTGGAAGGCTTTGCGCTGTTTGCCTTCAACCAGGGCGAAGTGTGTACCTGTCCGAGCCGCGCGCTGGTACAGGAATCCATTTACGAACGCTTTATGGAAAGAGCCATTCGCCGGGTGGAGAGTATCCGTAGCGGCAACCCGTTAGACAGTGTGACGCAAATGGGCGCGCAGGTGTCGCATGGTCAACTGGAAACCATTCTGAATTACATCGATATTGGTAAGAAAGAAGGGGCGGATGTCCTGACCGGTGGACGGCGTAAGCAACTGGATGGTGAGTTAAAAGAGGGTTATTACCTCGAACCGACCATTCTGTTTGGTAAGAACAACATGCGGGTTTTCCAGGAGGAGATCTTCGGCCCGGTGCTGGCTGTTACGACCTTTAAAACCATGGACGAAGCGCTGGAAATTGCCAATGACACCCAATATGGACTTGGCGCTGGCGTCTGGAGCCGTAACGGAAATCTTGCGTACAAGATGGGCCGCGGGATTCAGGCGGGGCGTGTCTGGACCAACTGCTACCATGCTTATCCGGCACATGCGGCGTTCGGCGGCTATAAGCAGTCGGGCATTGGGCGCGAGACACACAAAATGATGCTTGAGCACTATCAGCAAACCAAATGCCTGTTGGTGAGCTACTCTGATAAACCGCTGGGGCTGTTTTAATATCCCGTCACTTACCGCCCGGTCGCATTTAGCGTACCGGGCATCAAGTTATGTCCTGCAGTTCAAAGTATGACAAGGGTACCCTATGGATTTCGTGTTGCTTCGAGGCGGCAAGAGAGGGAATCCCCAGGAGCTTACTCCGGTAAGTGACTGGGGTGAGTGAACGCAGCCAACAAAGAAGCAGCTCGAAAGACGACGGGTATATATAGAAACTCATATATCGTTATATAAATAACCCCATTGCATCCAATCTGGTCATTCCACTATTATTATCAACTCTATTTTTTAAATAAATAGCAGCCAAGTTCTTTAATTTAAATCCCTGAGGCAAATATGTTCCTTGATTATTTTGCATTAGGAGTGCTTATTTTTGTATTCCTGGTCATTTTTTACGGGATTATTATTCTGCATGATATTCCCTATCTTATTGCAAAGAAACGTAACCATCCTCATGCCGACGCAATACATGTTGCGGGCTGGGTTAGCTTGTTTACCTTACATGTTATTTGGCCCTTTTTATGGATCTGGGCAACGCTTTATCGCCCGGAGCGCGGGTGGGGTATGCAGAGCGCGGATTCTTCCCTGATCCAGCTTCAGGCGCGGGTTGCCGACCTGGAAAAGAAACTGGATGAGGTTAAGACCTCTCCGGCGGAGTAATATCGATGGATTTACTGATTGTTCTGACTTATGTGGCATGCGCATGGTCGATATTTAAAATTTTTAAAATTCCTGTAAATAAATGGACGGTACCCACTGCAGCATTGGGTGGTATTTTCATTGTTTGCGGGCTTATATTACTGATGAATTATAACCATCCGTATACCTTTAAGGCGCAAAAAGCGGTAATTTCTATTCCCGTCGTGCCGCAGGTCACGGGTGTTGTAACGGAAGTGACGGATAAGAAGAATACGCTGATCAAAAAAGGCGAAGTTCTGTTTAAACTTAATCCTGGACGTTATCAGGCGCGGGTTGATCGCCTGAAAGCCGATATTGTCACCGCTCAGCATAAAGAGCAGGCGCTGGTTGCGCAGCTAGACGAAATGAAAGCCAACACGCAGCAGGCAAAGGCAACGCGTGACAAGCTGGCAAAAGATTACCAGCGCTATGCGCAGGGGAGTCAGGCGAAGGTCAACCCTTTTTCTGAACGCGATATCGATGCGGCGCGCCAAAACTATCTGGCGCAGGAAGCATCGGTGAAATCGTCTATTGCGGAGCAACAGCAAATCCAGAGCCAGTTAGACAGCCTGGTACTGGGTGAAAATTCGCAAATTGCCAGCCTGAAGGCACAACTCGCCGAAGCGGAGTTTAACCTTGACCAGACCGTGGTTCGTGCGCCCAGCGATGGTTACGTTACGCAGGTGTTGATGCGCCCCGGAACCTATGCCGCCGCGCTGCCTATGCGTCCGGTGATGGTGTTTATCCCGGAACAGAAACGGCAAATTATCGCCCAGTTCCGTCAAAACTCACTGCTGCGACTGGAGCCAGGCGATGAAGCGGAAGTGGTGTTTAACGCCCTGCCGGGGAAGGTATTTAGCGGCAAACTGGCGGCTATCAGCCCGGCTGTACCGGGTGGTACATACCAGTCGAACGGGGCGTTGCAATCCTTAAACTCTACGCCCGGTTCAGAAGGGGTGATCGCCACGATTGAGCTGAACGACAATGCGGACGTGAGCGCGTTACCTGATGGGATTTACGCCCAGGTCGCCGTTTACTCTGATCACTTCGAACATGTGTCAATCATGCGCAAAGTCTTGTTGCGGATGACCAGCTGGGTGCATTACCTGTATCTCGACCACTAGGTGCAGGCTATTTAGCTTACTCAGACAGCTGTAGCGTCTGAGTAAGCTGCTGACGTATCTCCGCTAACATTGCGTCGAGAATAAACTGTACACGCCAGGGCTGGTATTCACGCTTGCGGAAAATCGCCACTAAATCCAGCCACCATTCGTGCTGTTCGGAGAAACAGGGAACCAACAATCCGGACTGAACGTCTTTTTGTATACTCGCATAAGGCGCAAAAACAATGCCCAGATGATTACGCGCCAGCGCCAGCGCGGATTGCGTATTGTCACAGACGTAGTTTCCGGTCACCCGATAATCATGCATTTCCTTGCCGCCGGCGGAGCTGAAGCGCCAGATATTGGCATCATCAATCATCATGGAATCGATTAAAATACAGGAATGATTTTCCAGCTCATCAGGGCTGTTAATGGGATGCTGTTTGATATATTCAGGGCTGGCAAACGCCATCACTGCATATTTGGTAATAAAGCTGGCGACCAGTGATTCATCTTTGGGATGCGCATAGGTAATTAAAACGTCACAATCATCCGGGAAATCTACACCTTCATAAAATGCTTTCCGTTCAAGATTGCAGGTTTTCAGCGAGAGAGTAATACCACCGATATCCTGAATTTTTGCAATAACATGTTGCGATAAGTAAGCAATAATTCCGGTTGGTGCATATACCGTTACCTTGCCACGTTTTTCATGCTTATAATCAGCGATGAAACTATTTAGCTGATCGTTTCTGTCCAGCATGTCATTGATGTAAGGCAGCAGCGCTACACCAAAGGGCGTCAGGGTCAACTGGCGGGTGGTGCGATCAAAGACCTTTAGCCCAACTTTTGATTCAAAATCAGCAAGGTACTTGCTGACATTAGCCTGTGCGATGCCGAGAACCGTAGCGGCATGACTGATGTTTTCACTGGCAGCAATTACCGAAATAATCTTCAGTTCCCGGTGTTTGAGTTGTAATTTGTTCATCGCCAAACCCAATATATATATGTTTGTATATATTACTATATAAATATGGAAGTTGCATCGATGAAATTGTAAGCATTATTATGCACCCGCTTTGTGGCTTATTTTAAAATGGAATGTTGGCATGTTAATTAAACGCAATATTGTGGCGCTGTTCGCCTTTTCTTTTATGGCGAGTGCAACTGCCGCAGAGTTTTCTATTGGCGGTGGCGCTGTATATAATGAATCTCCTTATCGTGGATATAATGATAATGTTCATGCAGTACCGCTTATCAGTTATGAAAGTGAATCATTTTATTTTAGGCAAACAACGTTAGGCTATATTCTTTCAAAAAGTGAAAGTAATGAATTTAGCATTACTGCTTCTTACATGCCGCTTGAGTTTGATCCCGGTGATAACGACGATCATGCGATGAAGCAACTGGACAAGCGTGATGCAACCGCGATGGCGGGTGCTGCATGGTATCACCATGAAAAATGGGGTAGCGTGAAGGTCTCTGCCGCAGCGGATGTGCTGGATAACAGCAATGGCTGGGTGGCGGAAATGTCTATGTTCCGCCAAATGCCAATGGGCAAGCTGACGCTGACGCCGGCGATTGGCGTGCTCTACTATGACGAAAACTTCAACGAATATTACTACGGCATCTCTGGCAATGAATCCCGCCGTAGTGGGTTATCAAGCTACTCCCCAGGGGACAGCTGGACACCGTATGTTGGCCTGTCCGCTAAATACGCGTTGACCAGCAACCTGACGCTGCTGGCCAGCGCCAACTATAGCGTGCTGCCGGATGACATTAAAAATAGCCCGATGGTTGATCGCGATGACAGCTTTACCTTGATGTCCGGTCTGACCTGGCGTTTCTGATTCTCACCCGTTTGTCCTCAGGGAGGAGGGCAATCTTTTCATGATGCCTTGACGGATGGGGCTAACTGCCGCCATCCGTCGTCATCATTACTGCTCGTTTATCCAGATTCGCATTTCGCCTTCACCACGGTTTGCCCAGCTAAACCACGGAATGAACGTCAGCGTATGCACCTGACGCGAAGCTGGTGAAACATCGTAGTGCCACAACGCTTGTTGTGCCGCATTGCGGGCACTTTGCTTCACGCCTTCCGCCTGAATTAACATCTTATGGCTGAACAGTCCCTTACCCTCAAAGACCCTGAACTCACTCTCTTTTGGCAGCCACAAGTTATGCAACTCTTCGCCGTTGTCGGCCTGCTCCAGGCAATACACCAGCGGCCCACGCTGAATGGCGACCTTACCGGCAACATGGCGCACCAGTGGGTTTCCGTATACGCGACGCACGGGCATCGGCAGTGTCAGGCTTAGCGTATCCCCCTCCAGCCAGGTTCGGCTGATGTGTAAATAGCCTTTACGTATATCTTGTGCAACTGGTTGATCATTTAGCAAAATCTGCGGCGCGGTACACCAGTCCGGCAGGCGTAACGCCAGGGTATGATCGACCGGCAGCGGTGATTCAATGGCGATTGTTACCTGCTCATGCCACGGGTAATTTCCGTTAATGCGCAGCTTAAGCACACCGTCTGCCACAGGAACTTCCATGCTGTTGCCCACATACATGTTGATATACAGTGCGTCCTGACGTGGCGTATAGATGTAATGGCCAATAGAAGTGAGTACGCGGGCGATATTGGGCGGGCAGCAGGCGCAGCCAAACCAGCGCTGGCGAACGGGCTTCACATGGTCGTAAATATGATTGAATTTTAACGACTTAGGATGCACCTCCAGCGGGTTAACGTAGAAGAAGTGCTTCCCGTCCAGCGCCATGCCGCCAAGTACCGTGTTATACAGGGCGCGCTCCATCACGTCCGCATACTGGCTGTCGGCTTCCATTTCCAGCATCCGGCGGGCGAACATCATCAGCCCGATTGAGGCGCAGCTTTCGGCGTATACGGAATCGTTGGGCAGATCGTAATCGCTGCTAAACGCCTCGCCGCTGCTTTGCGAGCCGATCCCGCCGGTGATATACAACTGACGCTGGGCCATATTGTTCCACAGACGCAAACAATCCTGACGCTTGCTTTCGTCCTGACTTAAGCGTGCCAGATGCGTCACGCCGGTCATCAGATAAACAAAACGGACGGCGTGACCGATAGCCGTTTGCTGCTCTGAAACAGGCTGGTGTGCCTGGCTATAGGGCTTATCCTTCACCATCCACGCCGGACCGTAGGTGTGCCAGTAAGACGTTTGGCCGCGTTTTTTGTACTCTTCGTCATAAAAATGAGGTTGCGCACCGCGTTGCTCAACAAAGTAATTTACCAGCGCCATATAGCGTGGTTGCTGAGTGACTTCGTACAAACGCATTAATGCCAGCTCGATTTCCGGGTGTCCGGGGTAGCCGCGCAGTTGATCTTCTCCCAGCCCAAAAACGCTGTCGATATGATCTGCCAGGCGGCACACCACCTCTAACAGACGACGTTTCCCCGTCGCCTGGTAGAAAGCGACGCCCGCTTCAATCAAATGACCCGCACAGTACAACTCATGACACTCAGCGAGGTTAGTCCAGCGTTCATCCGGCGCTTTGACCGTAAAATACGTATTGAGGTAGCCATCATCACACTGGGCGGCGGCGACCAGTTCAATAACCTCATCGGCAGTTTTCTCAAGCTCAGCATCGGGTTTCTGGCACAGCGACCAGGCGACGGCTTCCAGCCATTTCGCCACGTCGCTGTCCTGAAAAACCATCCCGTAAAACTCGCCTTCCTGAAGGCCTGCGGCGATGCGGAAATTCTCGATCGCATGGCTTGGCTCCGCTTCTGGAATGCGGTCATTGAGCGCATCCCACTGGTAGGGGATCACCACGTCACGCACAAGTTGCTGATATTGTCCGAGGAACGGATCGCTGACCGTGAGCTTATGCAGGTCGACTTCCAGTACGTTCATTTCGTGCTCCTTAAGGCTGTATATGACGCTGACGCAGATCGGTGGCAATGCGCGACATCATCGGGTTATTGAGTTTGCAGATGCGGACAGACAGCGCCAGCAGCAGGTGGAACAGTGCGGGCAGCAGCGTCTCCATGGCAGTAATCCCTTGCAGCGAGCTGGCGGTTTGATTACCGGCGCCGGGCTGATAGGCGACAAAGATAAACAACAGGCTGATGATCCCCGCGCTGGAGGCCCAGGCCAGTTTGATGAAGAACAGGTTGAAGGCGAAATTCATGCCGGAAGAGCGCACGCCGGTTTTCCACTCGCCGTAATCATCGGCGAAGGCCATCAGCGAGAAGTGCAGCGGTAGCGTGAAGCCCAGGATAATGCCGTTCCCGAGGATAACCGCCAGCCACAATGTCTGATAAGCCGGGCCGGTTGGCAAGAACCACATCAGCACCGCCAGCGCCGCCAACACCAGGTTGGTGTAGTAATAGAGTTTGACGGTATCGAACCGACGGGTCAGCGGGCTGACGAGCACTGAACCGATGATAGAGGCGAAGGTGACCATGGTGAAAAACAGCGATGTGTAAGCGGTGCTGCCTTCCAGCACATAGGTAATGAAGTACATGTACCCGCCGCCGCGAATATTAAAGACGTTGATCAGCAGGAACGACATCACCAGCATCAGCAGCAACTGGTCATTTTTGCGCAGGCCGCCAATATGTTCGCGCAGGGTAAATTTCCCCATCATCGCCAGCGGAACACGCTCACGCACCCAGAAGAAGCAGCACAGGAACATGACCACTGCAACGGCGCAGAGCACGCCGACACCGAACTGGTAACCCTGCGCGGCATTGCCCTGGCCCAGCACATCCACCATCCACGGCAGGCCGACGGAGACAAGAAAACCCGCCACGCCGCACAGCACAAAGCGCCAGGACTGGCAGGCGATCACCTCGTTGTGGCGGGTGGTCATGGTGTTAATCAGCGCACAGTACGGTACGTTGATGGCGGTATAGCCGACGGAGAGCAACAGATAGGTGCAGAATGCCCAGGCGATTTTTACGCCCATGCTGGCGTCTGGGACGGTAAATGTGAGCACGCCAATAATGCCAATAGGAACCGCGACCCATAGTTGCCAGGGGCGGAAGCGTCCCCAGCGGCTTTGCGTACGGTCGGCGAGAACGCCCATGATGGGGTCGGAAATCGCATCAAACACGCGCAGGGCAATAAACAATGTGCCGACCAGCGCGGGCGTTAGCCCGAAGACATCCGTGTAGAAGAACGTCAGGAAATTCATGATCAGGCAGGTAATGACCGTCCCGCCTGCATCGCCTAACCCATAACCTATTTTTTCACGCAGGGATAATTTGTCGTTTTGCGCACGCTGTGCCAAATCAGATGTCGTAATCGGAGCCGAAGTCATAAATAACTCCCGGAAGTGATATTCGGAAAGTATCCCGCTACGCCGCGGGTTATTTGGATGTAATTTGCAAAATACATGATTAATTTTGCACGTTATGTTTGGGTCAACAAGGGAAGAGAAAAGTATAAAAAGATGACAATTCCGACTTCATTTGGAAAATGTGATTTCGATCCGGCGAAAAGCAACTTTATCGTGAATAATCAAAGGTAAAGACCGGTTTAATTAATAAAAAAGCGGGAATTTGAATATATATGCTCGAATTGTCCATGTCTCTGCCGATTAAAGTGCAAAACGGTGGGTTATTTATTTCACGCGGCATCGGTAGCCATCCTGCGCGGCAATTGCAATCCTGGGAAATAATCTTTGTTGAAAAAGGGACATTAACGATTCGCGAAGGCAGTAACATTTTTTCTGTTAGTGCCGGGGAAAGTCTGCTGCTGTGGCCGCATCGCTTACATATTGGCGTAGGACAATTTCCGCCCGATTTAAAATTTTACTGGCTGCACTTTGAGTTAACGACAGGAAACGATGCTTCATCAACACAACCGTTACTTGCGATTCCCCAGCATACCCGGGTGAGCGAGCCGCAATATATTATTTCACTGTTCCGCCAGTTCTTACACGAGCAGGAAAATATTCATCGCAGCATGGCGCTGGAAC
>NZ_JAHLQZ010000153.1:0-10142 GCF_018919505.1 Citrobacter sp. S55_ASV_140 | reverse complement strand
AACACCGCGGACTCGGCCGCCCTGACCTTTACGGTGGACACCACGCTGTCGGTGCCGACCATCGATCTGGCGGATGCGTCAGACAGCGGCAGCAGCAACAGCGACAACATCACGAACGACACCACGCCGGCGTTCACGCTGGGCAGTATTGATGCGGACGTGACGAAGGTGCAGGTTCTTATCAACGGCACCGCCTATGACGCCGTGAAGGCTGAGGGCAGGTGGACCTTTACCGCCCCGGAGCTGGCGGACGGGGACTACAGCGTCACCGTGCAGGTCACCGACGACGCGGGGAACGTGCAGACCTCCACGGCGCTGGCCATGACGGTGGACACCAGCGTGGCGGTACCGGTGATCACGCTGAGCGACGACACCGGCACCCCCGGCGACAACCAGACCAACGACACCACCCCGGGCTTTGCCATTGCCACGGATAACGACGCCGTCAGCGTGATGGTGAGCATCGACGGCGGTAAGCCGGTGGCGGCGACGAAGGACGCGGACGGGCAGTGGCATATTGACAGCACCGCGCTGGCCGACGGCGACCACACCATCGTGGCCACCGTCACCGATCTGGCGGGCAACACTGCGGACTCGGCCATCCTGACCTTTACGGTGGACACCACGCTGTCGGTGCCGACCATCGATCTGGCGGATGCGTCAGACAGCGGCAGCCTCAACAGCGACAACATCACGAACGACACCACGCCGGCGTTCACGCTGGGGAATATCGATGCGGATGTGACGAAGGTGCAGGTTCTTATCAACGGCACCGCCTATGACGCCGTGAAGGCTGAGGGCAGGTGGACCTTTACCGCCCCGGAGCTGGCGGACGGCGACTACAGCATCAGCGTGCAGGTGACCGACGACGCCGGCAACACCGCGACCTCGGCGGCGCTGGCTATCACGGTGGATACAGAGGTTCTGCCAGTCAATATTGTGCTGGATAAGACGTCTGACACGGGAGAGAGCTCGACAGATAATTATACTGCGGACACAACACCGACGTTTAAGTTCAGCAATATTCCGGACGATGTCGCCACTATTACCCTGACGTTGAGCACCGGGCAGCACTACACAATAGATCTGAGCAAGAGTACTTCTTTCACCCTACCTGATGAGTTGCAAGATGGCAGTTACACTGCAACTGTGACGGTGACTGACGTGGCAGGTAACAGTGCTGACAGTAAGATTAGCTTTACTATCGATACCATTGTCGATAAACCGACAGTCGAACTTGCGACGGTATCTGATTCGGGTGACAGCCAGACCGATGGGCTGACTAATGAGACGAAGCCGCAATTCCTGATTAGTGGCGTGGATACTGATGACGTCAATACGATTACGATAGCGATTGTGAGTAGCGATGGCAGCTATAAAGATAGTTGGACACTGGACAGTGAAACCTACGAAAGCGGAGCCTGGGCCTGTCCGGTTGCGCTGGACGATGGGCAATATACGATAACGGTCACGGTTGAAGACATGGCGGGTAATCAGAGCACCTCTGACGCTGCCAGGTTTGAAATAGATACTGTCACTCACATCGACTCTATCGTGCTTCTGGATGATACCGGTTCAAGCACCACCGATAACCAAACCAATGTGAATACACCTGAGTTTGCGATCGGCGTGCCGGATGATGTCACGCATGTCAGCATAATGATTGATGGTAAAGCGGCTGGTGAAGCTTCTAAGCAGACCGATGGAAAGTGGCATTTTTTCACCGCGGTGCTCGCCGATGGAGCACATACTGTGTCGGTTACCGTAACAGATGAAGCGGGTAATACCAGTAATAAAGATCTCAATTTTACGGTTGATACGACCCTTTCTGTGCCGACGCTGCAGCTTTCAAGCGATAGCGATACGGGGCACAGTGATTCAGATAATGTCACTCAGGATGTGCGCCCAACGTTTGTGATCGGCAATATCGATAGCGACGTTGTCAGCGTTTCACTGACGATTAACGGTCAGACATGGCCTATTACGGTTGAAAATGGCAGTGCTACCTTTACCGTTCCCGCCGATCTGCCGGATGGGATTTGGCAGGCCCAATTGACGGTTGTTGATGATGCAGGTAATGAAAAGACGACCTCACTCTCCGTGACCATTGACACCTCCACCAGCGTGGACGGTATTACTCTGCAAAGTGATACCGGCGTGCAAAACGACTGGATGACCAACGATTCCACCCCAACGTTTGCGATCACCGCGCCTGCTGATGCGCATGCTGTCACTGTCAGCATAGGCTCACTGACTCAGGATGCCATTTTCCAGGAAGGGAAGTGGGTGGTGACTCTGCCATCTGCCCTTGCGGACGGTGAATATACGCTTACGGTGACCGTTACGGATGACGCAGGCAATACGGCGAATCGCGCGCAAACATTCACCATTGACACCACCCTGGAGCCGCTCACCGTCAAGATGATGGCGGCGGATGACAGTGGTGTGGTAGGCGACAATGTTACCAACGACACAAAACCTACGTTTGAACTAGGCAATGTGCCGGCAGATGTTTACAGCATCGAAGTGACGCTGAACGGCGCGACGACAACCGTTAAGAAACAAGCGGATGGCAGTTGGACCTATACTCCAGAAACCGCCCTTGTTGAAGGGAAATATACGCTGGATGTACGCGTTACTGATGAAGCAGGAAACCAAAGAACGTCGACATATGATTTCACCGTGGATACCTCGGTGGATATTAATTCCATCACTCTGACGACAGATACCGGGGATTCGTCCTCCGATGGCATCACGAATGCTGCCCAACCGATATTTAACGTCACCACCTCTGATGATGTCGTCAGCCTGACGGCAACGATTAACGGTCTTGCCTGTACCGTGGTGAAAAATGCCAACGGTGACTGGACCGTCACCTCGCCGATACTCTCTGTCGCTGGAGATTACACGCTGACCGTTACCGTTGAAGATGCCGCAGGGAACACCACCAGCGACACGAAAACGATCACCTTTGATAACCAGCTTTCCGTACCGACTATTGCGTTCGACGCGGGTGATGACACGGGTTATGACGCTACCGATCATTTGACGAGTAACAATAAGCCCACGTTCCTGATAAGCAACATGGACAGCGACGTGACGCATGCCGTCATTACGCTTGATGGGGTGCCGATTACGCTGACGCAGGATGGCAGCGGTAACTGGAGCTTTACGCCTCCATCGGCACTTTCGGATGGCAATCATAAAATGATCCTGGAAGTGCAGGATCGGGCGGGAAATACCTCAACGCAGACCTTCTCCTTTACAGTAGATACTACATTATCGACGCCAACTATCGATCTCAGCAGCTCATCCGACTCGGGTGATAGCGACGACGATAATCTGACGTCGAAAACGCAGCCCGAATTTGTTATCAACAATGTTGATAGTGATATCTATTCAGTTATCGTCACCCTGAACGGTGTCGACTATGACGTCACCAAAAATGCCGACGGCGAGTGGGTATTCCAGGCTCCTAAACTGGCCGATGGGGACTATACGATAACGGTCACGGCAACCGATAAAGCGGGGAACGAACGGACGTCCGATCTCGATTTTACCATTGATACCACGGTGGCAATCGATCAGATTACCATGTCTGATGATACCGGTTTTTCTTCGGATGACCATTTAACGAACGATACCATCCCAAGCTTTGATATTAGCGTTGCCGCAGATGTTACGCATGTCTCGGTGGCACTGGACGGCGGTGATGCCCAGACGCTGACGAAAACCAATGGCAAGTGGACCTACACCGCCAGCTCGGCGTTGTCCGATGGTGAGCATTCGATTGTCGTCAACGTGATGGATAAAGCGGGCAACACAACCCAGGAAACTTTCACCTTTACTATCGATACAACGCTTACACCTGTGACGGTGGATCTTAAAGACGAGGACGACAGCGGCAGCAGTTCCGCCGATAATTACACTAACAATACCCAGCCGACGTTTGAGTTTGGTTCGCTGGATAAAGATGTTTATAGTCTGACGGTGAACCTGAACGGCAAAGATATTCCTGTGGATTTGACCAGTCAGCCGGTGAGTTTTACGCCGGATGAAGCGCTGGCAGACGGCACTTACACCTTAATTGCCACGGTGACGGATAACGCCGGAAATACCAAAGAAACTCCGCTGACCTTCACCATTGATACGCAAACGTCGGTATCGGTGGACTTTGTCGTCGGTGACGACACGGGCTATTCCGACAGCGATAACATAACGAAGAGCAATGCCCCTGAATTTGAAATCAGCGTTCCGGCGGATGTGGAGTCGGTGAGCGTAACCCTCAACGGCACGGTGACTTCGTTGACGAAGGATGAGTCCGGCCGCTGGATCTACTCGGCTCCGGCACTGGCAGATGGCAACTACACTCTCGACGTTTCAGTAGTGGATAAAGCGGGTAACACCGCCAGCACCGAACTCAAATTTGTCGTGGATACCACTCTTAGCACGCCAACAATCGATTTAGCGGCTGCAAGTGATACGGGGACCTTGTCAAACGATCACCTAACCAACGATACGACGCCATATTTCACGCTCGATAATATCGATAGCGATGCTTATAGCGTCACTGTCACTATCAACAATAAAACCTATAACGCGACGGAAAAGAACGGAGTATGGGGCTTGCAGTTACCCGATGCTGATGCCCTCCCGGATGGAACTTATACCGCAACTGTTAAGGTTGAAGATGATGCAGGCAATACCAAATCATCCTCAATGAGCTTTACCGTTGATACCATTTGCTCAGCACCGATTCTGGCGCTGGATAATGGCAGCAACAGCGGCAGCACTGATGATAACATCACCAACGTGACGAAACCGGTTATCAGTATCAGCGGCGTACCTGCCGATATCGCCAGTATAACGGTAACTCTTGGTGACACGACGCTGTCACTGGATCCGTCGACAACGAGCTGGCAGGTACCGCAAAGCCTGGCGGATGGCGCATATAGCGTGGTCGTGACCTTTACGGATAATGCGGGTAACAGCGCATCGACAACCTATAACTTTACCGTTGATACGGTGGTTGACTCTCCTGCCGTGCTGCTGCTGGATGATACCGGGCAGAATACCACCGATAACCTGACTAACGTCTCAGTGCCGCGTATCCAGATTAGCGCGGCGGAGGAACTCACCTCCGTCACCGTCACGCTCAATGGGCACACGCAGACGCTGGAGAAAAACGCCCAGGGCGAGTGGATTTATACCGCTGACATGCTAGCGGATGGTACTTACACCGCCACCGTGGAGATGGTCGATGTCGCGGGCAACCACCAGACAGAGACCCTGACTTTTACGATTGACACTCAGATCCCGCAGCCAACCATTTCGATGGATAGCGCCAGTGATTCTGGCGATAGCTCAAGTGATTCGTTAACCAATGATACGCAGCCGACGTTCATAGTTTCCGGCGTGCCGGACGATGTTGATACCGTGTTTGTTGTTATAAACGGTGCGAAATATACGGCGACACAAAATGAAGCTGGGGAATGGACGGTTACCTCAGCCAATCTGGCGGATGGTAACTACACCGCAGAAGTGACCGTTACGGATAAAGCCGGTAATACCGCTGAAAGCAGCATGAATTTTACCATTGACACACACGTTGCGCTGTCGGTGGAGCTGCTGGCCTCTTCTGATACAGGCTCTTCGCAGACGGATAAAATCACCAAAGATACGTCACCTACGTTCGGCGGTCTGACGGACAAAGACGCAACGCTAGTGGTGACCGTGCTGGATGAGAGCGGTAATGCGATTCAGACCCAAACGATCTCTCCTGCCTCGGACGGGACCTGGTCTATTACGCTGGGTGATTTGACTGATGGCAACTATACCATCTCGGTTACCGCGACCGATAAGGCCGGAAACACCCAGGCAAGCAACATTGATTTTGTTATCGATACAGTGGTTAACGCGCCGGGTGTTGCATTGAGCGAGTCCGATCCCGGGAATAACCATGAAGCCTTAAGCCTGGCGCCAGAATTCAGCGGTACTGCGGAAGCAGGATCGACGCTGGTGATAAGTATTGATGGCGTTACTGTCGCCAGTGTTGTGGCGGACAGCAACGGAACATGGTCATGGACGCCGCCGAGCGCCATTAACTCTGGCGATCATATTATTAGCGTCGTCGCGACCGACAAAGCGGGTAACGTCTCTGATGCCACTAACTTCGCCTTTATCATTCCGCTGATCGACGTCGATCCACCGACACTGCAGCTACAAACCGCATCGGATAGCGGCTCCATTGGTGACTTTGTCACTAATGATACGACGCCATCAATTACCGGGACATCGCTGCCGGGCAGCACCGTGACGATCTATGTTAACGGTGAGGTGGTTGGTACCGCGGCAACGGACTCAACCGGACGCTACAACTTTAACCTGCCAGAAATGGCTGAAGGGACCTACAGCATAGAGGTGAGCGTCATTAACCCGAACAACGGGGAGGAGGTAAAATCTGACCCTGCAAGTCTGGTCATTGACACGCATGTGGTTCCTCTTGACTGGGATATTAACGGATTAAATGATGAAGGGTATCTGAACACCAATACCCCGGTAGTGAGCGGAATCTCTGAAGCCGGCGCGCATATCAAGGTGATGATTGACGGTCGTGTAGTGGTGGAAACGGTCGCCGCCAGTGATGGTAAATGGCTGGCATCGATTACAAACATTGGCGCTGACGGAGAGCATGAGATTAGCTTCTCGGTAACAGATGTGGCGGGTAACACAGAAACCTTCGGCCCGGAGAGTTTTGTTCTCGATACCTATATTGCGCCACTGACCGTTGATTTACGCGATACGGATGATACCGGCACCAGCGATACCGACAACATCACCCAAAAAACCAGCGTTCACCTTGACGGTACCGCAGAAGCGGGCTCAACCGTTACGATCGCCAATACGCAGGGCGAGATTCTGGCTACCATTGCCGTGGAGAGCGATGGTGCATGGAGTACGGAAATTACGCTGCAGGAGGGGATGCAAACCTTTGTGGTGACTTCCACCGATGCTGCTGGCAATACCGTCTCCAAAAATATCGATATTACCCGCGATACGCAAAATAGCATCACTGACGTAGTCCTGAGTCGTGATTCCAACAGTGCGGACACGCTGGACGCCATCACCAACGTGACTACGCCAACCCTGACGGCAGTCACCGATCCTAATGCGACGGTCGATGTTTATGTCAATGGCGAAAAAGTTGCCACGGTAACCGCCGATGCGGCAGGGACAGTGAGCTGGACGATGCCGGAAAGCGCCGACGGTTCTTATGATATTAAAATGGTGTCGACGGATGCGGCAGGCAATACCGCAACCAGTGCAACGACTACCGTTGTTATTGATACCGTGGTTGACAATTTTAGCGTCGATACGCTGCCGGACCTGACCAATAGTAAAGCGCTGAGTGTCACAGGTACCGGTGAAAGCGGCGCTACGATTACCGTCTATTTGAATGGCGTCGCGGCAGGCCAGGTTACCGTAGCGGCTGATGGCAGTTGGACGGTACCGCTGATCCTCAATGATGATGGCGAGTACAGCCTGACGGTACAGATCACGGATGTGGCCGGAAACAGCCAGACCAGCGATCCATTTGTCTTCACGCTGGATAGCCATACCGATTACCCGACCATCAACCTGGATGACGCGTCTAACTCAGGCTCGCTGGATGACAACATAACCAGCGACAATACGCCAGCCTTCCATGGTACGGGAGAGCCGGGGGCGACGATTTCTATTCTGGTGGATGAAAAAACGGTCGCAACGGTAACGGCGGATGCCGAAGGCAACTGGACGTGGCAATACCCAACTACGTTGGCTGACGGTGAATATTCCATCCGCGTAGTGGCGGAAGATACGGCGGGCAATACCGCAGAGTCGGCACGCATTCTGGTTACGGTCGATACCAGCACCTGGATTGAGCTGGATAAAATGAATCCTGATGGTGGCCTCTACTCTAACGATTATGTTACCGCCCGAACGACGCCGACGTTCCAGATCAACAGTGAAACGGGTCAGCCCGTCAAGGTTTATATTGATGGTAAGTATGTGGAAACCATCACGATCTCCGGGCGAAATTATCAATATACCGTTCCGCAAGCGCTGGACGACGGTAGCCATACCATCCGCTTTGATATTGCCGATGCCGCCGGCAATACGGCCTCCACTGGCGATCAGAAGTTCACGATCGATACGGTTAACGATACTCCCGTCACGCTGGACAATATTAACGGAGAGAGCGTCGCTGACCACACCGTTGATGGTACGATTTACATCAATGATATTTCTGCAGGTATTAAGCTGAGCGGTATGGCTGAGGCTAACAGCTATGTCACTGTCAAAATTAATGGAATGACCGTTAGCAACGTCTGGGCAGACGGTACAGGAAAATGGAGCGTAAACGTTAATCCTATGTTGCTTAGCGATGCGACATGGACCGTCCAGGTGAGTTCAGAAGACCGCGCGGGGAACGACAGTACCGTCTCAACCTTCACGATAGTGATTGATACCTCCATCAGCCAGTTCACCGCCAACGTGCAGGACGACAAAGACAGTTCGGCCGATAAATGGGTAGTTAACAACCGCACGCCTGTCTTTAATGGCGTCGGTGAGGCGGGGGCTACTGTCACCCTGATGGTGGCAGGGATGGTGGTGGCTACCACCACAGTTGCCGCCGATGGCACCTGGAGCATCAAGGCCAGCGCGTTGCCTGAAGGGACCAGCAACTTAACCTTCACCATTAAAGATACTGCCGGCAATACCCAAACCATTAACCATGACATTCTGGTCGATAGCGTTGCGCCAAATACGCCAACGGTAGAGATCTCTTCCTGGAACGAAGAGGGGAACCTGTGGATCCTCTCAGGCAAGGCGGAAGCGGGAACGACCATTGTTATCAAGGATGAGTCCGGCAACGTTATCACCACAGTTAATGTCAACAGCTCCGGAAGTTGGAGTACCGCGATTAACTATCCTGATGGCGGTAAAGTCAGCATTCAGGCAGAGGATTCTGCCACCAATATCAGCGTGCCTGTCGACCTTGATGTGATGTTCACGACGCCAGCCGTGGCGCTGGATGTAACCTCAGACGGTGGTGCGCTGGGCGACAACCTGACCAATGACTCAACCCCGACGCTGGTTTTGAGTAACATCGAGAAGGATGTCGTTGCGGTGAGCGTAACGATTGATGGAACGACGGTGCAGGCAACGAAGATCAGCGATGGCGTCTGGACCGTAACATGGGGAACTCCGCTAAGTGACGGCGAATGTGACGTTCAGGTGAGCGCAACGGATGCGGCAGGAAATACCGCAACGCAATCCTTTAGCTTTACTATTGATACTGTGCTCAGCGCGCCGGTCATCGCCATGGATGCGGCAAGCGATACTAGCACGGTGGGCGATAACATCACGCAAACCGTTAAACCGACGTTTGTCGTGACTAACGTTGACGCTGATGTGACGAAGGTCGAGGTGACCTTAAACGGCAATACGCAAACCCTGACCAAAGACGCTTCGGGTAACTGGATCTATACGCCGGAAACCCCGCTGGCAGACGGTAACTGGACCGTTGAGGTGAAAGTAACCGATGCGGCAGGAAATACTAAGCAGTCCAGCCTGGATTTCACCGTCGACACTAGTATCAGTACGCCGACGGTGGCTCTTGATGCCAGCAGCGATACCGGTGATGTCGGTGACAACCTGACGAATGAGACGACGCCAACCTTTATCCTGAGCAATATTGACCCGGACGTCACGTCGGTGATGGTAACGCTGAACGGCGAAACACACAGCGCAACCAAAGATGAGCAGGGTAACTGGACGTATACGCCGGAAACTGCGCTGTCAGACGGTAGTTGGACCCTGAAGGTGAAAGTCACGGATGGCGCAGGTAACACTGCGGAATCTTCACTGGATTTCACCATTGACAGTACGCTAAGCACACCAACAGTAATGATGGATACGGACAGTGACACCGCAACGGCAGGGGATAATATCACCAGCGATACGACGCCAACCTTTATCCTGAGTAATATCGACCCGGACGTCACGTCGGTGATGGTGACGCTGAACGGTGAAACGCACAGCGCAACCAAGGATGAGCAGGGTAACTGGACGTATACGCCGGACACCCCGCTGGCGGA
>NZ_JAHLQZ010000152.1:0-10242 GCF_018919505.1 Citrobacter sp. S55_ASV_140 | reverse complement strand
TGTAATCCGTTGTTCCGTGTCAGTGGAGGCGCATTATAGGGAGTTATTTCAGGCTGACAAGGGGAAATTCAAAATAACTTTCCGAATGCACATTTTTTCACCAAAACAACCATTAACATGCCATAAAATAAGCAATTTGCCGTTTTTGCAGCCGCAATCACACTACCTGGTGGCATACTAATGAATAAGAGAAAGAGTAAGGAATAACATTCATGCCTTTAAATGCCCAACAGCTAGCCGCACAGAAGAATCTGTCCTACGTTCTGGCCGAAAAGTTAGCTCAGCGAATCTTAAAAGGTGAATATGCGCCGGGAGCTATCCTGCCCGGTGAAATAGAGCTGGGCGATCAGTTTGGCGTGAGTCGTACCGCAGTAAGAGAAGCGGTAAAAACGTTAACGGCAAAAGGTATGGTATTACCGCGCCCGCGTATTGGCACTCGCGTCATGCCTCAGGCAAACTGGAACTTCCTCGACCAGGAGCTGCTTACCTGGTGGATGACGGAAGATAATTTCCCTCAGGTCATAAAACATTTTCTGGTGATGCGCATCAGTCTGGAGCCTCAGGCCTGTTTACTGGCGGCGACTATCGGTACGGCAGAACAAAAAGCGCATCTCAATACACTGATGGAAGAGATGGTCGAGCTGAAAAGAAATTTCCGGCGCGAGCGTTGGATAGAAGTTGATATCGCCTGGCATGAGCACATCTATGAAATGAGTGCGAATCCGTTCCTTATCTCCTTTGCATCACTGTTCCATTCCGTCTACCAGACCTACTTTACCTCTATTACCTATAACGATGTGGTGAAGCTGGATTTGCACCAGGCTATTGTCGATGCAATAGAGGATAGCGATGGCGATCGCGCCTTCACCGCCTGTCAGGCATTGCTGATAGCACCGAACGTGCTACCGGATAAATAATATGTCAGAAAAGAAATCTCGCAGTATGGCCGGGCTGCCATGGATAGCAGCCATGGCCTTTTTTATGCAGGCATTAGACGCCACTATCCTCAATACCGCTTTACCCGCAATAGCGCACAGCCTTAACCGCTCTCCACTCGCCATGCAGTCGGCTATTATCAGTTATACCCTGACGGTCGCCATGCTGATCCCGGTGAGTGGATGGCTGGCAGACAGGTTCGGTACCCGACGCGTCTTTATGATTGCCGTAAGCCTGTTTACGCTGGGCTCGCTGGCTTGTGCGCTATCCAGTTCCTTAAGTGAACTGGTAGTTTTCCGCGTCATCCAGGGCATCGGCGGCGCGATGATGATGCCTGTTGCCCGTCTGGCTTTATTGCGAGCTTACCCGCGCAGCGAATTACTCCCTGTGCTTAACTTCGTGACCATGCCTGGGCTTGTGGGCCCTATTTTAGGTCCGGTATTGGGCGGGGTTCTGGTCACGTGGGCCAGTTGGCACTGGATTTTCCTGATTAATATTCCCATAGGCGTGGCGGGTATCTTCTATGCACGCAAATATATGCCGAACTTCACCACGCCGCGCCGCGGCTTTGATATGACAGGTTTCTTCCTCTTTGGCCTGAGCCTGGTGTTGTTTTCCAGTGGTGTTGAGCTGTTTGGTGAGAAGCTTGTCGCTACCTGGGTCGCACTCAGCATTATTGTGACCAGTATTCTGTTGCTACTTGCCTACATTCGTCACGCGCGTCGTCACCCAACGCCGCTGATATCGCTTCCCATATTTAAGACCAGAACCTTTTCCGTTGGGATCGCTGGAAACCTTGCCACGCGTCTGGGTACAGGATGTGTGCCGTTCTTAATGCCGCTGATGCTACAGGTAGGCTTTGGATATCCGGCGTTAATTGCGGGTTGCATGATGGCGCCAACGGCGCTGGGATCAATACTGGCAAAATCAATGGTGACGCAGGTGCTACGCCGACTTGGCTACAGAACGACACTGGTGGGTGTTACGGTGTTTATCGGCCTGATGATTGCGCAATTCGCTTTGCAATCCCCTGCTATGCCGGTCTGGATGCTGATCCTACCGTTGTTTATTTTAGGTATGGCGATGTCCACCCAGTTTACCTCAATGAATACCATCACTCTGGCGGACCTGACCGATGAGAACGCCAGCAGCGGTAACAGCGTGCTGGCCGTTACGCAGCAACTGTCGATCAGTTTAGGGGTCGCTATCAGCGCAGCCGTCCTGCGTATCTATGAAGGTATGGAAGGTACTAATACGGTTGAACAGTTCCATTACACCTTTATAACCATGGGCGCGATCACTATTGTCTCTGCGCTGATGTTTATGCTGCTAAAAGCCAAAGACGGACGTAACCTGATCAAAGATCGGCACAAGCCTAAACCGACCCCCGCGCCATCAAAACAGGAGTAAGTTGCAGGCGTTGTTGCTGCAATGCGGGCTGCGCCATCCGGTGGATTAACACATCGATGGCCAGCTCGCCCAATTCATCTTTGGGTTGATGGATGGTCGTCAGCGGCGGCGTCATATAGCGTGCCAGTTCGATATCATCATAACCCACCACCGCCATATCCTGCGGAATGCGCAATCCTGACTGATACAATGCCTGATACGCTCCGACGGCCATTGCGTCGTTCCCGGTGAAAACGGCCTGCGGTCGCTGTTTATGTGACAACAACGTTTGCATAGCTTCAAAACCACCGCCGAACTCAAAGTCACCGGTGATCTCGTAACCTTCCGGGACCGGCAAGCCCGCTCGCTTCATGGCCGCCCGATATCCTTCCAGACGTAAACGCGCCGGTGTTTTATCCAGCGGCCCGGTAATACAGGCTATGCGCGTAAAACCTTTATCGATAAGATGCTGAGTGGCTAAGTCCCCGCCTAACAGAGAGTTATCCTGAATCAAATCGCTTTCGCCATCAAAGGGCGACCAGTCCATCATTACGGTAGGAATAGAAGGATAGCGTTGCATTATCTCTCTGGAAGGCTGGTGCGTTTCGGTGCAGAGCAGCAGCAAGCCATCCACCCGTTTTTGCATCAGCGTTTCCAGATTGCGGTTCATTCGCTGTTCATCGCCTTCGGTATTGCATAACACCAGGCTGTAACCGCGTTCAAAACAGCTACGTTCAACGCCACGAACCAGCTCGGAATAAAAAGGATTGGTACTGGCAGTGATTAACATGCCAATGGTGCGGGTCTGGTTTAGCTTGAGACTGCGCGCCAGTGCGGAGGGCGCATAGTTAAGCTCTTTAATTGCCGCTTCAACTTTGTCAGTGACAGACTCACTGACAAAGCGATCTTTATTAATGACGTGAGAAACCGTCGACGTAGAAACACCCGCCAGGCGGGCGACGTCCTTCATTGTAGCCAAGCGTTACCTCTGTTGACTTAAAAACGCTTCTATTTCTTCGCGCCATGGAACGGAAGGCTGTGCACCTTTACGGGTGACCGCAATCGCCGCAGCTGCATGGGCAAAACGGATCGCTTCAGGCAGCGGTGTCTCTTCCAGTAACGCTGTAATTAACGCGCCGTTAAAAGTATCCCCGGCAGCGATGGTATCAACGGCGTCCACTTTAAAACCAGGCACTCGGTGGCCCTCACCATTCACGCTGGCCCACACTCCGCGACTACCTAAAGTAATCAATACAGTATGGATCCCTTTCGCGTGTAATGCCTGCGCCGCTTTGGCCGCATCTTCATCGTTTTCAACCCGGATCCCCGTCAGCTTCTCAGCCTCGGTTTCATTCGGGGTAATAATATCCACCAGCGCCAGCAGTTCGTCAGAAAGTTCACGCGCCGGAGCCGGGTTAAGGACGACCGTGGTCTTATTTTGCTGCGCAATTTTTGCCGCAGCCAGCACGCTTTCGATCGGCGACTCTAACTGCATCAGTAAGGCGGAGGCATGCGCAATGCGGTCGCGCTGCGCTTCCACCAGTGCAGGAGAAAGGGCTGCGTTCGCTCCGGCGTGAATGCCAATAACGTTCTCGCCATCACCATTCACAAAAATCAGTGCCACGCCGGTCGATTCCCCCGAAATGACGCTGATCGGCGCAATATCGATATTATCTTTGGCCAACTGTTTACGCACACTTTCGCCAATATCGTCGTCACCCGTACAGGCAATAAACGCGATGTTCGCGCCACTACGACCCGCAGCAACAGCCTGATTAGCGCCCTTTCCGCCAAATGCGACCTGATAATGGCTACCGGTTACGGTTTCACCAGGCGTTGGGAAAGATTTAAGGTTGAGGATGTGATCGGCATTGATGCTGCCAAGAACAACGAGGTTGCCTGCGGTTTTCATGTTCGGAGTGTCCAGTAAAGTGCGCCACCGGGTTAGGGTGGCGCGTGCCCTGCTTTTCTTTTTACGCTTTCATCTTCAGAACCAGGCCCTGGGATGGCGTATTTATGTCTCCATCAGGCCGCGAGCGACCTGAATCGGTGTTACTGCTTGATGACCAGCTTCAGATCAACCGGATATTTAGCCTGAACCTTCTCGCCTTTCAGAACCTTATCCGCAGTTTCCACGCCTTTCGCGCCGATCTGATCCGGCAACTGAGCAATGGTCGCAGCCAGTTTGCCATCATTTACTGCTTTTTCGCCATCTGGCGTGCCGTCAAATCCAACCACCATCACATCAGATTTACCCGCGGTTTGCAGTGCGCGCAGCGCACCCAGCGCCATTTCATCGTTCTGGGCAAATACGGCCTGCACGTCAGGATGTGCAGTCAGCAGGTTCTGCATGACGTTCAGACCCTTAGTGCGGTCGAAGTCTGCCGGCTGGCTGGCCAGTACGTTAAATTTGTGTGCCGCAACGGCTTGCTGGAAACCTTCACCACGCTCACGTGCCGCTGAAGTACCGGCAATCCCCTGCAGTTCGATAACTTTCGCGCCTTCACCTGCTTTCTTCGCGATGTAATCACCCGCAATTTTACCGCCCAGCACGTTATCAGACGCAATGTGGCTGACCACATCACCTTTTGTCGCCTGACGATCCAGGGTAATAACCGGGATCTTCGCCTGGTTAGCCATCTTCACAGCGTTACCAACGGCGTCAGAGTCAGTCGGGTTAATCAGCAGTATTTTAGTTCCACGAACCGTTAAGTCCTGAACGTTAGCCAGCTCTTTTGCCGGGTTGTTCTGTGAATCCAGAATCACCAGGTTATAGCCCAGCTTATCCGCCTCTTTTTGCGCGCCATCCTTCAGAGACACAAAGAACGGGTTATTGAGGGTGGAGACCACCAGCGCAATGGTATCTTTCGCCATCGCATTCGCGCTCACGGTGGCGCTCAGCGCAACAGCAGAAACCAGGGTAGCCAGTTTTTTCATGTTCATATTTAAGATGTCCTGTAATCGTTGTTACTGCTTTTTGTTGTCTACCAGTACCGCCAGCAAAATCACCACCGCTTTGACGATCATCTGGTAATAGGAGGATACACCTAACAAATTCAAACCATTATTGAGGAAACCAAGAATTAATGCGCCGATCAGCGTCCCAACAATACGTCCTTTACCGCCCGCCAGGCTGGTACCGCCTAACACCACCGCAGCGATAGCATCCAGCTCATAGCCAGTACCTGCCGTCGGCTGCGCAGAGGAGAGACGAGCCACTTCAATGATACCCGCCAGCGATGCCAGCAGACCGCACAGGGAGTAAACGATAATTTTGATTTTACTCACGCTGATACCGGACAGACGCGTTGCCGCTTCGTTACCGCCCAGCGCATAGATATAACGCCCCAGACGCGTATGGTGCAGCATGTACCACGCCGCCAGGAAGACAATCCCCATGATCCACACAGGCGTAGGCACGCCTAACGGACGACCAATACCAAACCAACCAAACAGATCGGCATTGTCAGTAAACCCGGTATTTACCGGACTGCCGTTGGTGTACACCATGGTCACACCGCGCAGCAGCAGCATCATCACCAACGTGGCGATAAACGCCTGTACGCGGCCTTTCGCGACAATGACCCCGGTTACTGCGCCAATAGCAGCGCCGAGCGCCAAAGCAGCGGCAACGGCCACCAGCGCATTGACTTCAATACCGACAATGGACGCTGCCACCGCACCGGTAAGCGCCAGCAAGGAACCGACGGACAGATCGATACCCGACGTCAGGATGACCAACGTCATGCCGACGGCCATGATGGCGTTTACCGACGTTTGCTGGAGAATGTTGAACAGATTATTAACGGTAAAAAAGTTGGGGCTCATGGTGGAAACAATCGCGATCAGCACTAACAGAGCGATGAGCGACTTTTGCTCCAGAAGCCATGCTTTAGTGAAATAACGGCGACCAGAAACAGCCTGGGTAGTCATCTTTTTTACTCCTGATTCACGCGATTAAGCTTGCCCACAGCGGCAGCCATTAATACTTCCTGAGTGGCCTGCTCGCGAGTGAATTCACCGCCGAGATGCCCTTCATGCATAACGATAATACGATCGCTCATGCCCAATACTTCTGGCATCTCAGAGGAGACCAGAATGATACTCAGCCCATCGGCCTTAAACTGGTTGATAAGCTGATAAATTTCTTTCTTAGCCCCAACGTCGACGCCGCGTGTTGGTTCATCGAGGATCAGGACTTTTGGTCGGGTCATCAGACCGCGCGCAATGGCCACTTTCTGCTGGTTACCGCCCGAGAGCAGGCCGATAGCCTGTTCCATCGATGGCGTTTTAACATTGAACAGACGAATAAAATCACCTACCGCTTGCTGCTCATCTTTATGCTTCAGGCTTCCACCGGCGCGGCTGAAATAGCGCAGCGCGGTCAGTGACATGTTCTCTTTCACCGACATGCCCAGCACTAAGCCATCACGTTTACGGTCTTCAGAAATATAGACGATGCCGTTTGCAAGGCCATCCTGTGGCGAACGGGTGACAACTTCATGCCCATCAAGCGTGACGTAGCCGCTGGTGCGCGGCAATGCGCCATACAACACTTTCATCAGCTCGGTACGTCCGGCGCCCATCAGCCCCGATACGCCAAGGATCTCGCCTTTACGCAGCGTGAACGAAACATCGTTTACCCCTGGGCCACACAGATTATCGACCTTCAGGCGAATATCGCCCGGCGCTTTTTCCAGACGCGGGTACTGATCTTCCAGCTTACGTCCCACCATCATTTCAATCAGTGAGTCTTCGGTCAGCGTTGCGACTTCACGCTCGGCAATAAACTGCCCGTCACGGAAGACGGTCACGTCATCACAGATTTCGAAGATCTCTTTCATACGGTGGGAGATATAGACAATGCCGCGCCCCTGCGATTTCAGCTCGCGGATAACGCGGAACAGGGATTCGGTTTCGGTATCGGTGAGCGCATCCGTCGGCTCATCCATAATGATGACCTTCGATTCAAAGCTCAGCACTTTAGCAATTTCGACCATTTGCTGATCGCCAATCGACAACTCACCGACCAGCCTGTCGCTTTTAAAGCGCAGATTGAGTTTGGCGAGCAGCAGATCGGCTTCGGCGTACATCTTCTTCCAGTCAATTTTGCCAAAGCGATTCACAAACTCACGGCCAAGAAAAATGTTCTCAGCGATAGTGAGTTGCGGGATCAGGTTCAATTCCTGGTGGATGATACCGATTCCGGCTTCCTGAGAGGATTTCGGGCCATTAAAGGTGGTCTCTTTCCCCAGCCACAATAAAGAGCCAGCATCACGGGTGTAGATCCCGGTCAGCACTTTCATCATGGTGGATTTGCCCGCGCCGTTTTCGCCCACCAGCGCCATTACGCGGCCTGGATAGACATTCAGCGCAGCGCCGGATAGAGCTTTTACGCCCGGGAACGCTTTATCGATCCCTTTGAGTTGCAGTAATGCGTTCATGATGGCCTCAGAACGTGACGCCAGCACAGAGAATGATATTCGCATACGGAGAACACTCTCCGCTGCGAATTACCGCCTGACTGTCTGCGGTTTGTTTTTTGAATTGTTCATGCGTGGTGTAACGAATTTCTATGGTGTTTCCCTGGTGTTGTTGCAGTTGCTCAATGTGGCTGAGCAACGTTTCGTGGAGTTGCGGATTATGTTGTTTAATTTCCGTCGCGAGAATGGCCGCCTCGACCTGCATTTCACGTGTAACCACATCCAGTACCTGCATAAAAGAAGGTACGCCCTGGGTTAATGCCATATCAATACGCGTTGTGCTGTTCGGGATGGGTAAACCTGCATCACACACCACCAGCGTATCGGTATGTCCCAGACGGGAGATCACCGTTGAAATTTCAGAGTTGAGTACCGTGCCTTTCTTCATTTTCTTTCCCCACTAGCGAAACGTTTCGCTGAAGATAAGTGTAGTGCGAAGAATGGACAGAAAACCACCGCGACGTTACGAAAATGTGATCGCCATCGAAACGTTTCGCAAGGATTATCATTTGATGAAATGAAAACTGGGAGGGACAAAACAAAACGCCCCCTTTCGCGATGAAAGAGGGCGTCGATTGCCTTAAATCTCTACCTGAGTACCGAGTTCAATAACCCGGTTTGGTGGGATTTCAAACTGGTCCGGCGCGCGCAGCGCATTGCGCTGTAGCAGCAGATATAGCTTGCCGCGCAGACGCAAATACCATGGCCGTTTGCCGACAATCAGCGACTCGTGCGACATAAAGAAGGAGGTTTCCATCATCCGACAGCTTAAGCCTTCCAGACCGCAGCGATGGAACACTTCCTCAACGTTCGGCGTTTCACGCCAGCCGTAGCTAGCCACTACGCGCCAGAAGGTGGGCGATAACTGCTCAATCTGCACCCTACGCACGTTGTGCACGTATGGCGCATCTTCCGTACGCAGCGTCAGCAGAATCACGCGTTCATGCAGCACCTTGTTATGCTTGAGGTTATGCAGAAGCGCAAACGGGATGACGTTCAGCGCACGCGACATATATACCGCCGTTCCCGGCACGCGTACCGGTGGGGATTTCTCCAGAGAGGCAATCATCGCCTCCAGAGAGTTGCCGTGCTCATGCATGCGACGCAGCAGACGGAAACGCTCGCTTTTCCACGTAGTCATGATGGTGAACATCACCAGACCCAGCGTCAGAGGCAGCCAACCGCCGGAAATCAGTTTATCGAGGTTCGCGGAGAACAACGGAACATCGACGCACAAGAACGCCGCCAGAATCAGGAAGACGAAGTATTTATTCCAGTGCCAGTTTTTGCGCGCCACGGTGGTAGACAGAATAGATGTCAGTACCATTGTCCCCGTTACCGCAATCCCGTACGCCGCGGCCAGATTACTGGAGTGTTCAAAGCTCACAATCACGATAACCACCGCAAAATAGAGCATCCAGTTAACGAAAGGAATGTAGATCTGACCCGATTCCATTTCCGAAGTATGAATGATCCGCATCGGCGACAAATACCCCAGACGCACGGCCTGACGCGTCAGCGAGAAGACACCGGAAATTACCGCCTGCGAAGCGATAACCGTTGCCAGCGCGGCAAGGATCAGGAGTGGTATCAATGCCCAGTCCGGCGCCAGCAGGAAAAACGGGTTTTTGATCGCTTCAGGATGCTTTAACAGCAGCGCCCCCTGACCAAAATAGTTCAGCACCAGCGAAGGCAATACCACCGAGAACCATGCCAGTCTAATCGGCAACTTACCGAAGTGCCCCATATCCGCATACAGCGCTTCAACACCGGTAATCGACAGCACTACAGCGCCCAGCGCAATAAAGGACAACGTTTTGAATTCGAGGAAGAAATGCACCGCCCAGTAAGGATTTAGCGCCTGCAGTACCTCCGGGTTACCAATAATACTGCGCACGCCTAATACCGCGAGCGTCAGGAACCACAGCAGCATAATCGGCGCAAACAGTTTACCAACCATGCCGGTACCGTGTTTTTGAATCATAAACAGCAGGGTCAGCACGATAATCGAGAGCGGAACAATCCAGGTATCCAGCTGCGGTGCAACAATCTCCAGACCTTCAATCGCCGACATCACTGAAATGGCTGGCGTAATCACCACTTCACCATAGAAGAAGCTGCCGCCAATCAACCCCATGATGACCAGCATCGAGGTTGTTCGCGCCGAGGTATTGCGCCCGGCCAATGACATCAACGTCAGGATCCCACCTTCCCCGGCGTTATCCGCACGCATGACAAACGTCAGATATTTAATGGAGACAACAAAGATCAGCAGCCAGAAAATCAGCGAGAGAAAACCAAACACAGCATCACGTTCAACGCCAAAACCAAACTGGCCAGACAAACATTCACGAAGCGTATAAAGTGGGCTGGTACCAATATCACCGTAGACAACCCCAATGGCCGCAAGGGTAATCGCAGACAATGATTGTTT